>CANDLP010000041.1 GCA_947385505.1 uncultured Clostridia bacterium | reverse complement strand
AGTCCACCTCATATCCCATAAACGACAACCTGATGGAGCTTCTTATAATGACAGACGCCCTTAAACGCGCAAGCGCGGCGAGCATTACCGCCGTAATCCCGTATTACGGCTATGCCAGACAGGACAGGAAAGCAAAAAGCCGCGATCCCATTTCCGCCAAGCTTACCGCCAATCTTATAACCGTAGCCGGCGCGGACAGAGTACTGACAATCGACCTTCACAGTCCTCAGATTCAGGGATTTTTCGATATTCCTTTGGATCATTTACAGGGGGTATCGGCATTGGCTCCTTATTTCAAGAAGCTGTTTGCGGGAAACGAGGAAAATCTGATATGTCTTAGCCCAGATGTGGGTTCGGTGGCGAGGGTAAGAAATTTTGCCTCAAGAATAGGCGTGGGCTTTGCCATAATAGATAAAAGAAGGCAGAAAGCCAACGTCTGTGAGGTTATGAACATTATCGGCGACGTTAAAGACAGGACGGTGCTGATCATAGACGATATGGTGGACACGGCGGGCACTCTTTGCAACGCCGCGCGTGCGGTAGTTGAAAAAGGCGGAGCGAAAGAAGTATACGCCTGCGCCACTCACGGAGTGCTGTCAGGGCCTGCCATTGAAAGGCTCCAAGCGTCGCCGATAAAGGAACTTGTGCTTTTGGACACTATACTTTTACCGGAGGAAAAACGTATTTCAAAAATCAAGGTTCTGGGCACACACAACCTTTTCGCTCAGGCTATTGACAGGATTTATACCGATAAGCCCATTTCCATATTATATTAAATTGTCAGGTCATCATTTGAATCATATTTTGAACCATATACGGAAAATATGAATAAATAACGGCCGGAAAATCAAAAAAGGATAAGAAAATGAATTTAGACAATAACGAAAACAACAAAATGATATCTGAAAACGGATACATAAATTCCGAAATCGAAGGCGGTTTTGCGCCTACAACGGCGGAGGAGCCGCAGGACTTGGAAGAGATAAGCTTTTCGGCGGAAAACCGAGACAATCCAAACGATACGCGCCATGCCCCTTATATGATGAAAAGCTACAAGACCGCCTGTTTAAAATTGGGTTTTTTCCTGACTGCGGCTTTATTGCTGAGGATAATAGCTCAGGGATTTGCTCCCGCGGCGGTAAAGGTTATCGGAGCGATAAGTACAAGCATAGACGTAAGATATGCGCTGAGCCTTCTTTATTCCGCCGTCTTTTTACAAATAATACCGTCTTTTATAGCGGCGGCAATGCTTAAGTACAGCCTTAAAAATTTAGCGGGCGGTTTTCATCCCCCGAAAAACAGCAAAAAGGCCTTTGCAAATTTCCCGGCGGTTTACGGAGCGGGTATGACGGTTAACCTGATCACCATGGCGGTAATCCAGTTGGTGACTCATAACGGCAATATCAACGATTCGGTTAACAGCTTAATGCTTTCGCCCCCCTCCATGGCTTCCGCTGTCGTGCTTTTCATTATGCTGGTGGTTGTTGCGCCGATTTTTGAGGAATTTATCTTCAGAGGGGCGGTAATGAACCTTCTTAAGCCTTACGGAAGCGGGATTGCGGTATTTGTTTCCGCTTTTTCCTTCGCCGTTTTCCACGGAAATTTTCAGCAGTTTTTCTATGCCTTTGCTTTGGGAATTCTTTTGGGCTACATTTCCTATGCTACCGACTCGATGTTCTGCAACACAATTCTTCACGCAATGTTCAACTCGGTAAGCGGCATTATTATGATATTTGCCTCAACGGAAGCGGTTGGTAAAAAAAGTACCGATCCCTCTGCCGTGCTGAACAACGGAGAACAGCTGGTAGTTTCATTTTACGCAATTTTTATGATCGCCGTTATTGTAACCGCCCTTATCGGATTTATTGCAATTATCCGTAAATTGGTAAAAATAAAAAAATACCGCCTTCCAAAGGTTTGGGGGGAAATAAGCAACGGAAGAAAAACGGTTATTCTTATCTTTACATTGACAGTGCTGCTTGCCATAATACTAATGGCGGACGTGATGGGCTTCGGATATATTTCAGACTTTATTTCCGATGCTGTCCGCACCTATATATTGGTATAAACCGCTTTTAAATTGTTATTAGGATTTTTTTATTGAAATGACGCAAGAAGTAACGCAAACCGAAAGGCAATGATATATGTATATAACTTATATGCCGGAAGAAAAGCCAATGCCCCCATTTCAGCGGGAGCCGGAAAAAGAATTTAAAAGCTCGCTGGCAAAGCTGGCGGCGTTTGTTCTTATCTCGGTAATAAACGATAATTTTCTTTATTATATTTTTCTCTATCCTTGTATAATGATATTGTCCTTTCTTCCCGAAGGGACGGGAGATGCGGTTTACTACGCCGCTCAATGGATTATAAACGATATCAGCGTTTATCTTATTCCGGGAATAAGCGCTTATCTTCTCTTCCGAAACGAGCTTAAGGCGCCAAATGCTTTTAAAGAGCATTCCGCTTATATTCCGTGGCTCTCCGGCGGGCTTATCTTTTTTGCTCTTTGCTTTTTAGGTTCAATTTCCACTATGCTTTCCAATTTTATCGCGGAAATATTGGACACTCTTTTCGGCACCGGTGAAATTCCTGACGCAATCGCGGGAGCGCTGCCTCAAAACGGAAGCTTGAGCACTTTTATTGTGCTTATCGTTTCGGTGGCGGTAATCGCGCCCGTTTGCGAGGAGCTGATTTTCAGAAGACTGCTGCTTTACCCTTTAAGAAAACACGGGGACGGCTTCGCCATAGTTGCCACCTCGCTTATTTTCGGGTTTACCCACGGAAATTTTGATCAGCTTCCCTACGCTTTTACAGTAGGCCTTTTGTTAGGACTGCTGGCGGTTAATTCCAACTCGGTTATTCCCTCTATGGTGCTTCACACGCTGAACAATCTGCTTGTAACAGTCGGCAGCTACTCGGTAAGTATTCTTGGAGAAAACGAGATTACTCTTGGATTGGAAAACGGAATAAATATCGGGCTTAATCTGGCCTTCTGGCTTGGTATACCCGCGCTTGTTGTTATGGCGGCTTCGGGAATGTTCAAATCGGATTATGATTTTCAGCTCTCAAAAGGAGAAAAAGCGAGGATTATATTTGCTTCGCCTGCTTCTTATTTGATTGCGGCGGGGCTGGGGCTTATGATGGTTGATGTATATGGGGCTGTTATGGGACTTTTGGGGTTATCTGACAATATATAATTTTCTAAAAAAGTTATGTATGCGAAAAGGTTTTTAATCTGTATCCAAAATGTAATTTCAAAAGGAAACTGTTTGGGAAAGAATTAAATGAATGAATTGAATCCCCGTTATTCGGAACTGCCCGAATTACATGGCATGATCCAAAAGCTGATCCCAACCGAAAATCCCGACAGGAGCGGAAGAAATCTGTTTTGGATCAGATTAGACGAGTCAGGCGAGGGCATGGATATGAATGCGGTGCGAGAAACAATGCGGGATAAAGACAAACGCAATAAAGCGGCAGCCGCTTTTCGCGATTATGCAAAACAAATTGACAGGGTTGTTAAGCTTTTGTCGGAGGCGGATTTATAATATTGCTCCTGCAATTAAACTTTTAAGATTTAATTGCAGGAGCAATAAAATAATCGGATATATTAAAGCTAATACCTGCCGATACAACAAAAAACTGTTTTTCCCTTTAAACACGGCCATTGCAGAATCTCTTCCCTCGATTTTGTCATTATAGAAGCAAATACTCTGTTACTGCGTTCCAGAGCGGCTAAGTTAGCTTCGGAAACGCAGTTCTTTTTGTAATGCTTATTCAAAAAAATCACTTCAGTTGCCTTTTCAAGGACATCATAGTAAAGCTCTCTTGTGTCGGCATCCCATTTTGCCGATTGCTCCTCATACGGAATCAGACAGTACAGCTTCGTCATCGGGTCATCTTTCATAATATAAGTAACGATTTCCGCCGCCCACAGACCGACTCCCTGCTCGCATGAAGTGTAAAAGACTCTTACCCCGTCTTTGTAAGCGTCGCTTATGTATTGAGCCAGCTGAATCTTAAGCGCAATGCACTTGTAGCTTGAGGTATCGGCTCCGAAGCTGAAGTGATTAAGGGGTGATGAAATAAAAGTACAGGCGTTTTTAACCATATTTTTTTCCTTTCTCGTCAATTATCACAAATTTCGATTTGTCCATAGAGCTTTCGATATATTGTACCGATTGTTTTCATTTTACCGCAATATTTGGTTTTTTTCAAGTAGTTTTCGGAATAAAACAGAAAAAATTTAAAAATGCCGCAAACGCGTATTATAAGCGGATTTGCGACATTTACAGCTTATTTTCGGATTTGAAAAAAAAAAGTTAATATGAGAAAAAGGGTAAAAACCGAAGAAATCTTGTCGAAAAATGGTGACTCCTTTTATTTCATCAAACGTGAAAAAATGACAAATATATAAATTATTTATTGTTAAAGGATAAGTATGTAAAAATTTCCCCTTTGAAATAAGTTAAAAGAAGAGATTTCCAAAAAAATTTCTTATAAAACTCTTTTTTTAACAAATCTCTTGCAATCGCCGCACGATTTTGGTATAATAATACAAGGTTAAAAAAAATTAACATAGAGCGTGTTTATATAAAATTAAAATGCAGATTTTCAAATATAATTTTGATGCCTGCAAGGCAAAATTTGCTGAAAGTATGCATATTGAATTTTATTTGTACACGCTCAAATTACCCGAAAGGAGTTTAAAGCATGATTAACTACTCACATGAAGTTGAGAAAATGTGCGTTGTCGCTAAGGGACCCAAGCACGGCCCCGCGCCCATTCCCGAAGAAGGCAAGTGGGTAAAGCCCTACCAGATCGCCGATATAAGCGGTCTTACACACGGCGTGGGCTGGTGCGCGCCTCAGCAGGGCACCTGTAAGCTCACTTTGAATGTTAAGGACGGCATTATTGAGGAGGCATTGGTAGAAACTCTCGGCTGCTCCGGTATGACTCACTCCGCCGCTATGGCAGCGGAAATTCTTCCCGGAAAGACTCTGTTGGAGGCACTCAACACCGACTTGGTATGCGACGCTATCAACGTTGCCATGAGAGAGCTGTTTTTACAGATCGTTTACGGCCGTACACAGACCGCCTTTTCCGAGAACGGTCTGCCCATTGGCGCAGGTCTTGAGGACTTGGGCAAGGGGCTCCGCTCACAGGTGGGCACCATCTTCTCCACTAAGGCGAAAGGCGTTCGCTATATGGAAATGGCGGAGGGCTACATAACCTCTTTGGGTCTTGACGCCAACGGCGAAGTTATCGGCTACCAGTTCGTTAAGATAGGCAAGATGCTTGAGGATATTCGCCACGGAAAAACTCCCGACGAAGCATATAAGGCTAATTTGGGACAGTACGGCAGATATGACGAAGCGGTCAAGAAAATTGACCCTCGTGAAGAATAATAGGAAAGGAGAGAAATATTATGGCTAAATATGAAGGTCAGGAAAGACGCGCCGATAAAGTAAATGCGTGTCTTGCATCCTTAGGTATGAAGGAGATTGAAGAAGCAAGAGATCTCTGCCTTTCCAAGGGCATCAACGTTGAGGAGATTGTAAAGGGCGTACAGCCCATAGCTTTTGAGAACGCCGTTTGGGCTTATACTCTCGGAACCGCTATCGCTCTTAAGAAGGGCATTACAAAAGCTTCCGATGCTGCCGCGGCTATCGGAGAGGGTCTCCAGGCTTTCTGTGTTCCCGGCTCCGTTGCGGAAAACAGAAAGGTTGGTTTAGGTCACGGAAATTTGGGCAAAATGCTGCTGGAGGAGGACACAAAGTGCTTCTGCTTCCTTGCGGGTCATGAATCCTTTGCCGCCGCCGAAGGCGCTATCGGTATTGCGAGAACCGCCAATAAGGCGAGAAAAGAGCCTTTGAGAGTTATCCTCAACGGCTTGGGCAAGGACGCCGCATATATTATTTCCAGAATCAACGGCTTTACATATGTTGAAACCGATTATGATATTTCCAACGACAAGCTTACCGTTGTCCGCGAGGTCGCTTTCTCCGACGGTGACAAGGCGAAGGTACGCTGCTTCGGCGCCAACGACGTTACCGAAGGCGTTGCAATTATGAGAATGGAGGGCGTTGAAGTTTCCATTACCGGCAACTCCACCAACCCCACCAGATTCCAGCATCTTGTAGCGGGCACTTACAAGAAATGGGCCATCGAAAACGGAAAGAAGTACTTCTCCGTAGCTTCGGGCGGCGGTACAGGCCGTACCCTCCACCCGGATAACGTTGCGGCGGGTCCCGCCTCCTACGGTCTGACCGACTCTATGGGCAGAATGCACGGCGACGCTCAGTTTGCCGGCTCTTCCTCGGTTCCCGCTCACGTTGAGATGATGGGACTTATAGGAATGGGCAACAACCCTATGGTCGGCGCTACTGTGGCTTGTGCGGTGGCAGTTGAGGAAGCCAATAAGTAAAAAAATACTAACACTAAAAAAGGGGCTGTAAAAAGCCCCTTTTTATTTATTATGTCGGCTTCCTTTCTCAAGGAGGCGAAGTTCGCCGCTTTTTTCTTTTTTTACAGCTCCTTTGTTTATACTGTTTCCATTTTATCAAAACACTTATTCGATTTCTTCCGCGCCGTCGAGCAGTTTTATGCTTCCGGTTTCACCAAGCTCCTCCACATTTCTAAGAGCCCTGTTTATCTGACGTGTTCTTACTCCAACTATCTTTTCAAGCGTTTCGTCCGCTGTTTGTATTTGCTTATGGGCGGTGGCAAGCACCTTTTCAAATTCCCCGAACTGCTTTTTTACCGCTCTTAGTATGTCCCATACCTCCTGAGAACGCTGTTCAATCGCAAGGGTTTTAAATCCGATCTGAAGAGAGGAAAGAAACGCGGATAACGTAGCTGCTCCCACAACCGTCACCTTATATTTACTGCGCAGCTCTTCAAACAGGGGGGCATTTTGAACAACCTCGGCGTAAAGCCCCTCGGTAGGCAAAAACATAAGTGCAAAATCCGTTGTTTTAGGCGGTAGAACATATTTGTCGGAAATATCCTTTGCAAAAGAACGTATCTTTGCCGCCAAGGATTTACGGGCTTCGTCAATAGCGGATTTGTCCTCCGCGTCAAGAAGCCGGTTATAGTCCTCAATGGGAAATTTGCTGTCAATAGGCAGCAAAAGCGGAGCGTCCCCGTTGCCGGGCAGATTTACAACAAACTCCACCCGTTTCCCTCCGGCTATTTCGACATTGGCTCCATATTGGGAAGGCGCAAGAATATCAGAGAGCAGTTTTTCAAGCCGCACTTCTCCGTAAGTGCCGCGCTCCTTAACATTTGTAAGTGCATTTTTAAGGCTTTTTGCGTCGGCGGCCAGCGCTTTCATTTCGCCCAAGCCCTGTCCAACGCTTTCAAGCTGTCTGCTTACCAGCTCAAAGGATTGGGCAAGCCGGGCTTCAAGGGTTTTCTGAAGCTTTTCGTCAACCACGCCCTGCATCTGCTCAAGACGCTTTTCGTTGCTTTCCTGAAGCGACTTCATTTTGTTTTCAAGGGTAGCGTTTATTTTTTCTATGTTTTCCGCATAGTCATGCCGTATTGAAGAAAGACGGCTGTCAAGCTGTTCCTGAAATTCACGCAGCCGAAGATTGATCTCGTTCCTGCTTTCCTGTAGAGTGCTGTTTGTTTCGGTACGGCTTGACTTAAGCGTTTCGCTTACCTGCTGACCGTTTGCGGAAAGGCGGGCGTCAAGCTGCTCCTGGAATTCGCGGAGACGAAGGTTTACTTCTTCGCGGTTTCCCTGTAAAGTCGACTGTATGTTTTCCTGTATAAAGCCGAATCTCTTGAACTGCTCCGTCGTTCCGTCCGAGATCTGTCTGGCTACGCTGTCCCGCTGCTCCTCCGCCTGCTTGTGCAGCAGAGAGACTATACGGCTGATATCCGATGTGCGCCTGCCGATCAGCTGTAAAACAATTACGGCTATCAGCAGTATTATTATAATTATTTCGGGTATACCCGGCATTTTTTAATCATTCCTTTCCGATTGAGGGAGTAAGTATAAGAGTACGATTAAAATTAAACGGCAGACACAGTAAATTTTGTCTACCGTTAATTTATGGGCGCATTCAAATCAGAAATATCGTCATCCGTCATCCGTTTCCAAACTCTTTTCGCTGATCCTTATATCAACCTTATAATCTCCCGTGACCCATGCCCTTCTGTACTGTCCGGAAACTCTTACCACGGCGGTAATATTTCTTACTCCCGGTTCTACCTGTATTCCCAAAAGGTTTATGGTTCCGAATATATCGTCGGAGGAAAGATTTTTGACAATATCCGAAGGTCCTACCGCCATAACGTCTATCTGGCTTGTAACGATAGAATAATCGTACGCGGGATCGCCGTTCAGTATTGTGAAATGCGAAGTGGAAACGGGTAATTCAAGGCTTCCGTAGCTGTCAATGTTCTCAAATGTCACCTGAGCAATGCCGACGCCCGACAGGTTCTTATAACCGTCGGCAAGAGAAATGGGCAGCTTAATTCCGCCAAGATCCCGCGCGGTAATGTCGGTGAGGTCAATTTCACCTACGTCTATTCTTTCAAGATTCTCAATACTGCCGTCCCCCGCCGGAGCGGCTATGGTGATCTCCTGCGGAAAGATATTGTATTTCAGGCTGTCGGCGTCAAAAGTCTGAGGATAAATAAAGGAAACGTTGAGCGGAAGCGTTTTCACTCTGTAAACAGGTATTGTCACAATATAATTGTCCGCCTGATACTCCAACTCGCCGGTCTGTATTTTGGTGTTATCGGCGTCATAAAGCGTAAGCGTACCGTTCATTCTCATGGTTTCAGTTAAAACGCCGTCAAATTCGGGTTCTATCACCGCTTTCGCAACAGAATTTACCAATGACTGTTCACCGGTTATAACCACGGTAGGGGAATAAACATTGATGTCGTCCGCCTGTATCTGAAGCTCGTCGCCCACGTCAATTGAATCTATATTAACTTCCGGGGTAAACTCCTTGGAAATTATACGCTCCACTTCAATGGAGGCGGTTAAATTATTTGTGGTAATTTCATAATCCGAATTGGGTCTGAGCATATTTACGTTTACATTTACAATATGCTTTCCCGGCGAGGTTATTTCCGACAGGTCCAAAGACGCGGTAAAATCTTCGGCGGAAAGAGTGCCTATTACATAACGCTTGCCCATTATCTGAATGGAAACCTCCTGCTGAAAGTCAATTATGCGAAGGTTTTCCTGCTGCATATATCCGGTGGGCTCTGCTATTACTTTTATTCCGTCAACGTGATCGTGTTCGTTGGGAAACACCTGTATCGATACGGCAAACCAGATTATAACGGCAAAAATAACCGACATTACAAGTGTTTTCAGATTATTCATAAAGAAATTCAGAATATTTTTCATTTCATATTTTCCTTATTGACATTAGCTTCCGTTTTATCACGGTTCTTTTTCCCGCTCTTGCTTTTCTTGGCGTTTTCATTGGTATCGGGAATAAGTCTTTCGGCAAGATATTTTCTGAGCGTTACTCCGGAAAAATTTCTCGTAAGCTTTCCGTTTTCCGCAATGGAAATAACGCCCGTTTCCTCGGAAACAACAACTACAACAGCGTCAGACACCTCGCTCATTCCTATGGCGGCGCGGTGTCTTGTGCCTAATTCCTTGGGAACAAGCTCCTCCTTGGCGGGCTTAGGCAAATAGCAGGCGGCCGCAAGTATAAGACCGTTTCTCATTATCACCGCTCCGTCGTGAAGCGGCGTATTAGGTACAAAAATATTGCCGAACAGCTCCGCGCTTGGCTCAGCGTTGATGTAGGTGCCGGTTTCAATCAGTTCCCCTAATTTTGTCTGCCGTTCTATTACGATAAGCGCCCCTGTCATTGTGCGGGAAAGATTTTCGCAAGCTTTTACGATACTGTTGATAGCGGTATTCGCCTTTGCTGTCTCCGCGGCGCCCGCTCCTTCAAGAAACGGAAGCTTTTTTGACATACCGGTGGTGCGCCCCACCTTTTCCAATATTCTCCGAAGCTCAGGCTGAAACATTATAATTACTGCCAATATACCTATGTTAACAAAGGTTTCCGCGATAACTCCCATCACCTTAAACTGCATCTGATCCAAAATGAATAAAATAACACCAAGCAGAACAATACCCTTAATAAGCTGTTCCGCTCTTGTTTCTCTCATAAGCTTTATTCCGAGAAATAAAATTATCGAAAGAAAAATAATATCAAATATATCTATTATCGTGATATAACTCATCACGCTTTTTATATTTTCAAAAATATCAATTAAATAGGCAGTCAAACCAAAACACCCACTTTATCGTATATGTTGTTTCCGAAAATTCGGATAATTGTATAAGTATAATTTTAGCACAATCAAAGAATGTTTGCAATAGCTTTTAAAATTTTTTTCTTATTATTTGAAAAAAGACTTTTTCACGATTTTTCCACTGTGGCTGTGCTTGCAATAATATAAAATATATGATAAAATAATTTCAGATACCTTTATAAAAGGAGCCTATAAAAATAAACAGAAAGGCGGTAATTATTATGCATAGCATAAACGGAATATGGCAGGGAAAGAATGCGGCTGCGGCTGTCACAAATGAACTTAGCGTTTTCTTTTTCAGGATTGAACCGAAAATAATAGGCGCTGTATTAAAGCATCAAAAATACGGAGTTGTCGGTACGGTTTACGGAATCGGAGAAAAGTGGAATTCAAACGCAATTTACCGTATTATAAACCATGAAAACGGGAAAACATACTGCAACAGCGAAAAAGATCGGAAGAGCGTCGTGTAGGGAAAGAGTGTGCACGGACGTGGG
>CANDLP010000040.1 GCA_947385505.1 uncultured Clostridia bacterium | reverse complement strand
GCGGCATGGCATTTAAAAAACAGTTTATCTGTTTTTTAAATGGTTATTAGTATTAATAACAAATTATATGACAAAACTTCCCTTGAACAAAAAGATTCAGGGGAAGTTTTTATGCTTGACTTTTTCATTTCGGTTTATAGCATAACAATTCACAAAAATAATAATACCAATCCCATTTTGAACTGTGGGTATTACGTCAGTTCAAAATGGGATTGGTATAAGATCCATTTTTCTAAATTTTAATTGATTAACAGTATAAACACAATAACACAAAAGCAAAAAGCCGCTGCCAAAGCTTTCTGCTCCAAAAACGGACTTTCAGAGCGCTTGCGGCACGGCTTTTTGCTTATTTTTTTAGAAGAAAATGAGAAAAGAAGAAAAAGATCAACTATAACTTAGCCTTCCAACGCCGCGTTGGCCTTATCAATTTCGCCCTGAACAGCGCCAAAAACGGTTTCCTTTGTCTGTGTCCAGGAAACGCCGTTGTGATAAGCGTCCTTAGAGGGATTGTCCAAAGCGTCAAACGCCGCTCTGGATACGCCCTTGGCGTACTCGAATACGGGGTGAGCGTCAAGCATATCATACATCGTCTGACGCATCTCCCACATCTCGTCTGTCCAGCCGTACTCGTTGAAGTACTGTTCCTTGGTGATATCCTCGGATTCCTGGCTGTCGTTGGCGGCGGCTTCACAGTACATCATGCACGCATAGCCTTCGGGATTAGGAGCGCCGGAGCAGAGAAGATATCCGTTAACTCTCGCGGGAATATAATAAGCGTCTGCAGAAGGACATTTGGGAACCGGAACAAAACCTATATCGCCGGGTTCGCCGTAGTTAGCGAGACCGTACTGGGAGTTGATCTCAGTAAGCGCCCAGAAGCCTACGGGATAGAACAGGGTTTTGCCTATACCTACGTTAGAAGGATTGGATACCCAGCCGTAATCCCATACGGGGTAAGCCATATTTTCCTTATGAATGTTGTAAAGGAATTCTTCCGCTTCACCTATAAGCGCGTCTCTTATATTGTTTACGATTTTTCCGTCCTGCATTCCGATAAAGGGAACGCCAGTAGAGTTACAGAAACCGGTTGTGATCCACCAGCCGTCGGTTGCGTAATTATCCTCGGACTTATCGCAGAACTTTCTCATCATATCCATACAAGCCGTCCAGTCCCACTTGTCTTCCTTAAGAAGCTGATAAGGATCAGGCAGACCGTTTTCTGCAATAACAGCCTTGTTGTAAATCATTACAACTTCAACTTCGGGGCTTATTGCCGCAACATAGTGCTTGCCCTTGAGAACAAACTTGTCGTTGATCTCCTTGCGGCTGCTCCACCACTCGTCGGAATAATCAATATAATCGTCAATGGGCTGGAACATATTATTGATAGCTCCCATAGGGAAAGCGTCGCTGTCCGCCGCCGAGAAAAAGTCGGGAGAGTCGCCTGTGGATACCAAAGACGCAAGCTTGTCATATCTTTCGGCGTCGCCTACCACTATGTCGTTGATCTTGCCGCCGAACCTGTTCTGGAACAGTTCGATGGCTACGTCCTTGTTCTTTCCGTTGGCGGGGTTTCTTGCCCATGTTGCAAGGAAGGTTATTTCCTTGTTTTCAAGCTCAAATTCCTTTACGGTGATCTCTTCCACCTGACTCTGCTGTTCCTCCTGCATGGTAGAGGGAGGAGCGGTTGTGCCGGGAACCGCGGTGGTAGTATCATTGGCGCTGTTTCCGCTGTCGTTTTGAGTACAAGCGGTAAGGACACTTAAAAGTATTGCCGTTGCCGCTGCAGCTGAAAGAATCTTTTTCTTTTTCATGATATTTTCTCCTTTTCTGTAATTTTTTGCTCCAAATTTATATGGAAGCGTTCAGAACCGGCTTTATACTGTTTCCGCAATAAAATACAGCTTCGTCTGTATTTTAGACAGGAATTAGTATTACAAGATTTGTGTACAATTTTTCATTTTAATTTTGTCAAAAACAGGACAAAACGGAAAATTAATTGTAAATTTTCATTATTGCGTCAATAAGGTCGGGAGTGTACCAGCTTAACTCCTCACGGTTAAATATACCGAACAATTCGCCTGAACCGAAGTGTGATCCGTTATCCCACCATACGCAGGGAATACCGGATTCCTTTGCCCTTCCAAGATATTTATTGACCCATTTTACGTTTTCCGCGTACCTTGGGTTAGGTATCTCGGCAAAATTTTCGATCTTATTCACCGAGCCGTATTCCGTAATAATAACCGGTATGTCTTTGGACGTGAAATATTTGTCGATTGTTCCGAAAAGCCAGTCGATTGAGCTTCCCACTGAGTCATCGTAGCCGAAAATATTCTTTCCGTCGCTGAAGGTAAAATCAAAAGGCGTATAGGCATGCAGCGAAACTATCATATTCGGATCGTCCGGTACTTCAAAGTCGCCGAGAGCCGTATCCGTTACCGCCGCCGCGAAAGAGGGAATCAAAAGCGCTCTTGTCTCATTGTTGCCGCCGGTGGCTCTCACCGTATCAACAAAGGCTTTGTTAAGGGTGTTCAGAGCCTTTCTTCCGTCCTCGGTGCCGCCGCCCCATTCATTTTCACCGCCTATTATTCTGGGTTCGTTAAGTCCCTCGAAAAGCAAATGATCGCCGTATTCGGCAAAGTTTTCCGCAATCTGCTTCCACATTGAGGTAAACTTGGGCATAAAGCTATCAAGTTCGCTTGTGACGGGTTTTATCCAGTTTGTCTCGTGATGACAGTTTAATATCACATACATTCCGTTGTCAATGCCGTAATTTACCACCTCGGTAACTCTCGCCATCCATTCGGGGTCTATCTTGTAATCATCCCCCTCAAGGAAATGCTGTTCCCAGGTAGTGGGTATTCTTAAAACATCGAAACCCGCTTTAGCTACCTCGTCTATCATCTCATGAGTGGTTTCGGGATTGCCCCAAGAGGTTTCTCCTTCGTTGGCGTCAAGGGTATTGCCCAAATTCCAGCCCGTTTTCATTTCCGCCACAAGCTCTTTTGCGCTTAACCCCCGCATAGCTTCGGAATAACTAACGGTTTCCGAATCAAGCTCACCGTCGGTTTCGGCGTTATTAGGGTTACAGGAGGAAAGAACAAACAGCATAGAAACCGAGAGCAAAATTGCCGTAAATTTTTTAACGCTCTTCATTTCAGTCTCCTTTATCAGGTTTTTGTTTTATGTGATTGTAGAATTTATGCAAATTTTTACAATCACATTTAAAATTTTTATTGTTTTATTACTTATGATTTTAACACTTAGGCAAAATATAATGTATCAGAATTTTAACTTTTATATTATAAATTTGTTATTTTTAATTTGTAATATTTGTTTGCCGGCGGCACAAAATAAATAAGTAATTTAAAAAATGCGGTTTGGATTTAATACTATGGGCTGTCTGAAAAGCCGCAATCTGTACAATTCCTACTAACTGCAAACGCCTTTTGCGTCAAAAAAGGAAAGGAAACTTCATATATGCTGATAATAACGATACGAACCGTGATTCTGTATTTTCTGATAGTTTTTTCCCTGAGGCTTATGGGAAAAAAACAACTGGGCGAGCTTCAGCCCTCCGAGCTTGTTACCACAATAATGATATCCAATATAGCCACCCTGGCGCTGGAGGACGCTTCAACGCCAATGCTTATGGGAGTTATTCCCATACTCATGATAGTCTCTTTGGACGTAATAATGTCAGGAGTATTGCTTAAAAGCACTAAAATGAGAAAAGCTTTCAGCGGCACCGCACGGGTAATCATTTCCGACGGGGTAATAGACCAGAAGGAAATGAAAAACTTAAGATACACCATAGACGATCTTACGGAAGCCATGCGGGAACAGGGTATATTTGACATTTCGCAGGTACAGTACGCAATAGTTGAAACCACTGGAAAAATAAACTTTTTCCAAAAGGAACAGCCTGCTCAGAATCCTCCCGAGGTCATAATCCATGACGGGGAAATAAATAAAGACGGACTTTACCGTACAAATCTGGGCGAAGGCTGGGTAAAATCCATTTTAAAGGAAAATAAAACGGAGCTGAGCAATGTGTTTTTTATGTCGGCGGATAAAAACGGAGCCTATTTTTTGGTGAATAAAGAAAAAGGAAAGGAATGATCAATAAATGAAAAGAATAGTTATCTGCTGTATTTTAGCGGCAGTAATCTTTGCAGGCGGTATATTAGGCCTTATTCAAACCCTGAGAATGGGTGAAAGTATAACCGACGGTCTCCGCCGGGTAACGGAGGCATACGATAACGGAGATATGAAAGAAGCAAAAGCGGCGGCTGACGACGTATCGGAAAAATGGGAAAATTTCAGAAGACTTCATATACTTATTACGGATAATGACCACGCTCTCGAAATCACTATGGCGGCGGAACGAATAAAAAAACTTTTAGAGCTGGAGGATGACGAAGTAAAAGTGGAATGCGGCATAATGGAGGAGCTTATTTCAGATTATTGCAGGGAACAGGAGGTACGTGCGGGGAATATTTTTTAGGAGGGGTTTCACTTAATTATACAAACAATATCATATTTTATTAAAGGAACTGTTGAAATTCGGCGGTCAAAATGATATAATAAAGAATAAAACAACAAAAGAAACGGTTGATAATAAATGAAAAAATGGACTATACGAAGTCAGGATCCCATGCAGGTAAAAAGCCTTTCCTCTTCCGCGGGAATAAGTGAGTTTGCCGCTAAGCTGCTTTTAAACAGAAGCATACTGACCAGAGAACAGGCTGACGAATTTTTTAACAACGAAGAAATTTCAAACCCTTTTAATATGGCGGGTATGGACAAAGCGGCAGAGCTGATTTCCTCGGCAATAGAGGAAGGCGAAAAAATTACCGTTTACGGCGATTACGACTGTGACGGAGTAACCGCCACCGTTATACTTTACGGCTATCTTGAAGCAATAGGCGCCGAGGCGGACTGGTATATACCTTCCCGCGAAGAGGGCTACGGTCTGAACGCAGACGCAATAGATAGACTGGCGAAAAACGGCACAAGGCTTATAATTACCGTAGACAACGGCATTTCGGCCGTTGAGGAAGCAAAGCGGATATACGATCAGGGAATGCGGCTGATAATAACGGACCATCACCAGATACCCGAAAAGCTTCCCATGGCTGACGCGATAATAAATCCTCACCTCAGTAACGACCTTTCCCCATGTAAGGAGCTGGCGGGCTGCGGCGTTGCGCTTAAACTGGTTATGGCGCTGGAGGAGGATATAGACAGCGTCGCGGAAAACTGGCTGGATCTTGCCGCTATAGGTACTATAGGGGACATAGTGCCCCTTGCGGGGGAAAACAGGGTTATTGTAAAAAAGGGCCTGGAAAACCTTTCCGTAACCGAAAACGGCGGTTTAAAGGCGCTGCTTATGCAGTGCGGCATAGGCGAAGAAACGGAGATCTCCTCAACCACGGCGGCATTCGCGCTGTGTCCGAGAATAAACGCCGCAGGGCGATTCTCCCACGCAAAAGAAGCGGCGGAGCTTTTCCTCTGCGACAACCCGAAAATGTACCGCAAAATGGCGGAAAATCTGTCGGAGCTTAACATGAGACGTCAGGACGAGGAAAAAAAGATTCTATCGGAAATAGACGAAATAATGCGAAACAACCCCATGATGCTGAAACAGCGGGTTCTGGTCATAAGCGGAAAGGGCTGGAGCCACGGAGTTATAGGCATAGTCGCTTCAAAAATACTTAACCGTTACGGAAAACCCGTTCTTATCATAACTGATGAAGGAGAATTGTCAAGGGGAAGCGGAAGAAGCGTGGACGGCTTCTCGCTTTTTAAAATGCTAACGGAAATATCTGAATATACGGTAAAATTCGGCGGGCACACAAAGGCGGCGGGATTTACACTTGAAACCTCAAAAATCGCTGAATTTACCCGATCGGTATACAGCTACGCAAAAAAATATTACACGCATATGCCTTTGGACGGGCTTACCGCGGAAATGACCGTTACGGGAGCGGAGCTTACAATAGATAATATAAAAAGCCTTGATTATTTCAGTCCCTTCGGAGAAGGGAATCCGCTGCCCCTTTTTCATATACAAAACGCGTTGATAAAATCCACCCGTTCTCTTAAAGACGGTAAGTACATAGCAATAAATGCCGTAATAGACGGCTTTGAATACAAGGTGCTGAATTTTCATTCAACCTATGCTGATTTCCCCTTCGCTGCCGGCGAAAAAGTGGATATGCTTGTAAACGCCGATATCAACGAATACAACGGCAGACAGTCGGTGACTCTAAAGCTGACGGATATACGAAGAAGCGGCTTTTCTCAGGAACGTTATTTCGCGGCACAGTCGGCTTATGAAAGACTGTGCCTCGGCGAAGACGTTACCGAGGTTCCCCCGCAAAGGATAGTTCCCGATCGGGATACCCAAATGAAAATATACGATATTATAAAACAAAACGGAAGGCTTTCCGCCTGTTCCGATTCAGCGCAGGGCATTGGATTTAACTATTGCCTTTTCCGGGTTACTCTGGATATTTTTGAAAGCGCGGGATTGATCAGAATAGACGAACCGGGGGACAGGATCGAAAGATTAAAAGTAAACGGAAAGGCCGATCTGGAAAATTGCGAGGTATTGGTGGGATTAAAGAGGAAATTCGGAATTAAATAAGGAAAGGAATGATTATAAATATGATATATACTATAGAACTCCTTACCGACCGAATAAAGAGCAGCGAAAAGCAGTACGATATGGAAAAAATACTTTCTGCCTATGAGTTTGCGGAAAACGCCCATAAGGGTCAGACCCGTACAAGCGGAGAGCCGTATATAAGCCACCCTGTGGCTGTGGCTTATATACTGTTGGAAATGTGTATGGACACCGACACGATCTGCGCCGCTTTGCTTCACGACGTTGTTGAAGATACAAATACCTCTCTCGACACGCTGAAGAAAAAATTCGGCGAGGACGTGGCTCTGTTGGTGGACGGAGTAACCAAGATCGGTCAGGTTCCCCTAAATACAAAAGAGGAACAGCACGCCGAAAATATCCGTAAAATACTTATGGCTATGAGCAAAGATATCCGCGTTATTATTATAAAACTTGCGGACAGACTGCACAATATGCGCACCTTAGCCTGCCGTCCCCCCGAAAAACAGAGAAAAACATCCCTTGAAACCATGAGCTTTTACGCTCCTATCGCCCACAGGTTAGGTATGAACGACGTAAAAGAGGAAATGGAGGACGTGGCGCTTTACTATCTTGACCCTTACGGCTATAAAGAGGTTGAAAACGCTCTGGCGGCTAAAAAGGACAAGGGCGAAAGCTTTATCGAAACCATAAAAAAGCGCATAGGCGAAAGGATAACCGACATACAACCCCCCCTATTATCGAGGGCATAGTGAAAAGCATTTACAGTATATATAAAAAGGTATACGTAAAGGGCAAGAACATTGAGGAAATTTACGATATTTACGCGGTAAGGGTTATAGTGCATACCATTGTAGAATGTTACAATGTCTTGGGTATAGTTCACGATATGTTCAGGCCTATACCCTTCCGCTTCAAGGATTATATCGCCACGCCAAAGCCGAACAGGTACCAGTCCCTTCACACCACCGTAATAGGAAGGGAAGGAATCCCCTTTGAAGTGCAGATACGCACCCTTGATATGCACAATACCGCCCAGTACGGAGTTGCGGCTCACTGGAAGTATAAAGCGGGGCTGGGCAGAAAAGAAGCGGGCGAAAAGCGCTTCGACTGGATACGTCAAATACTGGATCAGCAGCAGGAGGCCGACGACGTAGAGCTTATCGCGGAAGCGGTAAAAGTCGACCTTGCTCCCGACGATGTATATGTGTTTACCCCAAAGGGCGATGTAATAACTCTTCCGTTAGGCTCAACGGTAATTGACTTCGCATACGCCATACACACGCAGGTTGGAAACCGTATGACCGGCGCCAAGGTGGGCGGAAGAATGGCTACCTTCGACTATCAGCTCAAAACCGGGGATATTGTTGAGGTAATGACCACCAACAGCCCAAACTACGGTCCCAACCGACACTGGCTGGACATTGCCAAAACAAATGAAGCCAAGGGAAAAATCAGGGCGTGGTTTAAGCGGGAATGCAGGGCGGAAAATATTTCCAGAGGCAAAGCCGCCTTCGACGCGGAGATGAAAAGAAACAGCATTTTCCCCGATGATGAATTTTTAAGCCAGATCGCAAAGCGCCAGCACTTTGACAATGTGGACGACTTCTACGCGGCAATAGGCTACGGCGGAGTGATGTTAAGCAAGATAGTCCGAAAGGCTAAAGAGGACTATCTGAAAATGCAGAAGCCTCAGACCGTTCCGGAATCCATTCAGGACGTGGAAGCGGCGGTAAGCGAAAATATTGCGAAAAAACAGAGCAGCGGCGTTATTGTAGACGGAATAGAGGGCTGTGCGGTGCATTTTGCAAGATGCTGCAATCCACTGCCCGGAGACGATATAATAGGTTTTGTAACAAGAGGCTTCGGCGTATCGGTACACAAATTGGACTGTAAAAACGTAACGGATCAGCAGAACGACCCTTCCAACAGCGAGCGCTGGATCAGCGTAAAATGGGCGGCAGGCGCCAAAGCAAGCTATGAAGCAATACTTGATATTGTCGCACAGGACAGAACGGCGCTTATAGCGGATATTTCCACCGCCATTGCCGCCGGGCGGATCCCCATACATGAGATAAACGCCCATAACTTAAAAAACGGCAACGCCAGCGTTTCGGTGACATTGGAAATAAGCGGCCTGGAACAGCTTAAAAATATGATAGTAAAACTTAAAAAAATTGAGGGGGTCATTACCGTTGAAAGAACGGGAAAAAATTAAATGAATAATCCTGTTAAGCTCGTGCTTCCGCCGATTGAGGAAAACTGTTACATTATTCCCGACGGAGAAGGCAAGGCTGTTGTCATAGATCCGGGTTCCGTTCCCGAAATTATCGGAGAGGAGCTGGGGAAGCTTGGTCTTGTACCGGAAAAGATACTGTTGACTCACGGACACTTTGATCATATGAGCGGGGCTCATTATCTTAGGGAAAAATACGGAGCAAAGGTCTTTATTCACAGAAACGACGAATGTATGCTGTCGGATATGGTAAAATCCGGAGCCTTGATAGCGCCTTTTTTTGAGTATGTGCCGGTAGAATGCGACGGTAATCTTGAAGAAGGGGACATTATAGAACAGGGGGAACTGGAAATCAGAGTTATAGAAACTCCGGGGCACAGCAGAGGGAGTCTGTGTTTTATTTTAGGAGACAGTATTTTTACGGGAGACACTATTTTTCGCGGTTCCGTGGGAAGAACGGATTTGTATATGGGAGATCACAGGGAACTGAGCAGATCGCTTAAAAGATTAACGGAAATGGAAGGGAATTACCGTTTGTACTGCGGACACGGTGAAGACAGCAGTTTAGACAGGGAAAGATTGACAAACCCGTTTCTTGTATAATTTCAAAGCGGAAACAAAAAATCTTAACTTTAATTTTTATCAAAAAAAGAAAGGTATCATCATGTCTGACATAATTGCAGCAATCAAGGAATTTACGGAAAACACCGCAAAAAAAGCGGATACCGTTTATCGGGCTTCCATGCTGAAGCTGTCCGCCGCCGCCCTTGCGAAAATGCTGGAAATTCAGTATCGGGAATTGGGTTTGGCGGTTTATAAAATGTGTAAAAGCGATGAGAACAACGGAAAAGAAGAGTGCGAAGAGATAGCCGCCTTAACCGTTCAGATCGACGGCACACGAAAAAGGATAGCTGCGCTGGAAAAACGGATAGAATACGTGATGGGGCTTGTACGGTGTCCCGACTGCGGAAATACCGTTAAGATGAGAAACGCTTACTGCTCGGCGTGCGGAAGGCGTCTTGCGGCGGAAGAGGAGAAAAGGGTCGAGGAAAACGAAAACCAGATCGAGGACCAAATGTTAAAAATTACCAATTAAATTTGCGCTTATAATTTTGACTTCCTTTCAGATAATAGTAATGGGATTTTGTATCCCCTAAAAATGAAAGTAAATCGAAAGGAATGGTCATAAAAATGAATAAACTTAAGATTATTCTTGCGGCTTCGATAGCTGCTTTGTCCTTATCTGTCTCCGCATTCGCGGTAGGAAACGTGATCGATGATATCGGCGACGGAGCCGACGATATCATCGACGGCGTAGGCGACGCGGCCGACGATATTGTAGACGGCGGCGACGACAATAACGATAACAACGACAATAATGACGATAACAATACCCCCGGAGACGACGATAACAACAATGATGAAAACACAGACGAGACAACAACCGACAATAACGATGAAACCACAACACCTGTTATAGTCACTACTACACCTTCTATAGTTACTACAACTCCGGCTGCGACAACCACGACTCCGGCAGTTACCACTACTACGAATGTAACTACCACAACTGCCGCAACTACCGTTACCACCAAACCGGCGGAAAGCACTAAACCCGACGTAGCTACAGTTACCACTACTTCCGCTGCCATAACCACTACTAAGACTGCGGTAGGCAGTGTAGGAGGCGGCAACCCCGGTACCGGCGTAGCGATCGGAGTTACTGCGGCCGGCGCCATTGCGGCAGGTATAACGGCTGCGGCTGCTAAGAAGCGCAAGTAACGTAAAAAATAAAAGGTAAAATAATTAAGGCCATAATAAATTTGTGAAGCTCTTAACAAAAAACTCACGAACAACAGAATAGAATAATAAATCGGCGTATCACATAAGATGCGCCGATTTATTATTGTGTATTATATTATTTTATACTATAGCAATCCAATAAAAGTTTAAACAATATAGCAAGAACTAAACCAACCA
>CANDLP010000039.1 GCA_947385505.1 uncultured Clostridia bacterium | reverse complement strand
CCCACGTCCGTGCACACTCTTTCCCTACACGACGCTCTTCCGATCTGGCTTTTCACCGACTTGTCGGCGGTAATTTTACCTTAAGGCATAAAAAGCCGAGAGGGAAAGGAACGGTTATTTTCAATGAAAAAGTTTATTTCATTATTGGTAGCGTTTGCTATAACATTTAACTTTATCTGCGTGCAGGTTGCGGCGGAGGGAGAAACTCAGCTGGAGGGAATAATACCCGGTACATCTATAAGTTATCAGTTAATAGATAACACGCTTAAACTGACGTCAAGCGATTTGAAGGCAAAATTGCCCGACTATTCGTATGAACCCGGCGGCAATCGTCCTCCTTGGTCAGAATGGCGCGATAAAATAGAGATCGTTGACGCCGGTTTCACTCTTACAGTCGGCGATCACGCTTTCGATGGCTGTGAAAATTTAACTAAAGCATTATTTATTGGCAACTCACCTTCAATAGGCAAAGCTGCGTTTAAAAATACCAAGATTGATCTTTCAGGCACAACTATAACAGCATTGTCTATCGGTGACGAAGCGTTTGCAGAATGTAATAATATAACGTCAGTTCATATAGGAGAAGGAACCGAAAACATTGGATATGGTGTTTTCATGAATTCCGGAATTAGCAGTATTAAAATAGGAGGTGATTTCGGTACCAATCTAAAAACCTTAGGCGACGGTACATTTGAGGGCTGTGAAAATCTCAAAACTGTTTCAATCGGCGGCACTAAAGAAATTGCTGTTGGCACCCGCACTTTTTACGGCTGCACAAGTCTCAGTAATATGGACTTTTTAAACCGGCATACAATTGCTTCTATCGGCAGCGAAGCATTTGCAGCTTCCGGTCTTGAATCCGCGTTTATCCCTTCTCTCAACACGGATAAATTGGGGGATGGTATATTTGCCGAGTGTAAAAATCTGTCAAATGTAATCGGTCTTGATGCCCTCACCGAAATCAACGATAGAATGTTTTCGGGCGATACCGCTTTGACCTTTGCAAAATTTAATGATAATATAACGCGCATCGGTGAAGAAGCCTTTAAAAGCACAGGATTGACAGATGTCATCATTCAGTACGGCGATTCAAGCCCCGATCTTGAAATAGGAAACAATGCTTTTTTGGGTTGTTCCGATCTTACCGATGTAGTTCTTCCACCAAGTGTGCAAAAGATAGGTAACGGAGCTTTCAACAGCTGTACGAACCTTAAAACTCTCTTTTTATATGACGATCCCGATAATAGTGTGCTCGGAGGTACAAGCGTAGTTTCGGATATAACGTATATGCTGAAATATACTGTCGATGATCCTTCAAACCCGCAAAAAGCAATTATAACCTCAATTGAAAGCGGAAATAATCCGGAAGGAGTATATATTCCCGCGTATATAAAAATAGGAAACAACAACGTATTTGTGGAAGAAGTTACAGGAGAGGAAAATCAAAACAAAGTCTCTCCCGATCACGAAGCTCATAATCCCGACGAAAACGACAAATGTAAGATTTGCGGAAAAGAAAGCGGCAAAAAAGGCGGCATAACCTGGTCGGTTAATAACGGAGTTCTCATAATAAGCCCCGACGTAACGGCTGATAAAGACATAGGAAAAATGGAGGATTATGACGAAAGCGGAACTAAAGATGTTCCTTGGAAAGACAAAACAATAACCGATGTGGAAATCAGAGAAGGAGTTACACATATAGGCGATTATTCTTTTAGCGGACTGAATATATCCAAAATAGATATTCCTTCAACGGTTAAAACAATAGGCAAATATGCTTTTAAAAATGTTATTCTCGGCGACACCACCGTTTTTATTCCACCGACGGTAGGCGGTGTTTATGATCACGCTTTCGATCATGAAAATTCTTCTGATAATGTGAAGCTGATTCTATATCCGGATCAGTCAATGTATCTTAATCTTCCTTCCGGAAACCAAGGTACGGTAAGAGCGCGGTACACAGTGGACGGCGATATCGTAACCATTGTTGAAGTTGACAAGGAAGGCTTTACAGGCACATATCAATATCCTAAAACCGTTATAATCAACGGCGTAGAAAAGCGGGTAGTCGCTAAAGACTGTGATCACGTTTTTAAAAATGAAGACGGCAGCTTTTTTGAATACGGTCTCTGTTCAATATGTGAAAATGTAACCGGCGGCAACATGGGCAAAACAGGAGAAAACGCCTCCGACCCCGCCAACGATAATGTAACATGGTATTATTCCACCGACGACAACACCATTTACATAAACACCAAGAAAAATACCGACGGTACCCCCCTAACCGGCGCCGCTATTAAAAACTACGATAACGGGGAAAACAAAAACCCATTTAACAGGCTCATAGCAGAAACAGGCGCAAAGCCTGCCGATCTGATATTTGACGGCGGAATTACATCAATAGGCAGCTACGCCTTTTATAATCTGGACAGCGTAACTGCTGTAAAAATTCCATCAAGTGTAACGATAATAGGCGACAGCGCTTTTGAAGGCTGTCTCTCTGTCGCCGAAATAACGCTTCCTGACGGTCTTGAAACTATCGGCAAAAAAGCATTCTTCAATATCAGTTTTAAAGACCCCAACGCTCCAAATTACATTTCATTCGTAGATATCCCCGAAAGCGTTACATTGATAGGCGAGGAAGCTTTCGCTAACTGCAATAATCTCTATTATGTTGCTTATCCCGAAAATCTTTCCGTTGATATCGCCGGCATACCTCCCGAAGTTTTCAAGTTGAAGTACAAAACTTTGACTTCTGATAAGGTTGAGGTAACCGAAATAATCCGCGGCAAACCGAATGCGCTTATAAGTATGCCCGAAACAATCTGCGGCAAAAATGTGGTGCGCGTTTTTAATGATGATAATAATGCAAATCTTAAATTCCACGATCTTGTAAATAAAAACACCTGTAAACACACTTGGCTGGATGAGGCAACAAATAAGTGTCCCGTCTGCGGTCAGGTATTGGGAAGCGCGGGCGAATTGCCTGACGACGAGGTAAATTGGCGTTTTGACAATTTTGTCGAAGGTTACGGCAATAACGTTCTTACCATTTTCACCGGCGGAAACGGTTATATGCACGATTACAGCAAGGGCGAAAACGCACCCTGGCACAAGGTTATGGAAAATATAAGAACGGTTGTGATCCAAGAAGGCGTTCTCAATATAGGAGATTACGCTTTTAAGGGAGCAAAGGATCTTATCGAGGTAATATATCCTTCCACACTTAAAAAGATAGGCGCCCACGCCTTTGAAAACTGCGTAACCTATAATGACGTAACCATTCCCGAAACTGTGACAGAGCTTGGAACCGACGTATTCTTTGACGTTACCGATTACGACGGTATGCACAATAATCCTTTCATCACACTGAGAAAGGAGCTTTACAATAATCATAAGAGCACGTTCTTCACGGAAGACAACAAAACTGAGAGTGTACTCCTTCTTTACGAGGACACGGCAGACGGAAGACAAATAACGGGAGCGGTTCTCACAGGCGGATTCGACCGCGACAGGCTCCAGCCTTATGAGCTGAGTTATCCTGTATCCGACGGTCACAACCACTGTTTCAACGGCAACAATATCTGTATTCTCTGCGGCACAGTAGGCGGAAACTGCGGCCCTGACGATGACCCCACCCAAACCACATGGGCGCTGAACACAGAAACCGGCAATCTTTCGGTAACGGGAGACGGTGTAGTGGCATATCACCCGTGGATAGATAACTATAAGGAAAGTGTGAAAAATGTTCTTATAGGAAAGGGCGTTGTAAGCATATGCAAAGAAGCCTTCAAGGACTGTATAAACCTTGTTTCTGTACAGTTTGAAGCGGGTTCCGTCCTTTCGGATATCTCACAGGGCGCTTTTTCGGGCTGTACCGCTCTCAAAAGCATTGAGCTGCCCGAAGGTATAAAGACCATAGATGCCGAAGCCTTCAAAGGAAGCGGTTTAATCGGTCAAGTTATAATACCCTCATCAATTACGAAAATTGAAAAAGATTCCTTTGCGGATTGTTCCGCTCTAACCAACCTTCTTATCCCCGACAGCTTTGCGGATAAATACAGACCGGATACCCCCGAAATAGACCTTTCAAGTCAAAAATCGGCAGTATTGGTGTACAGCAATGATGGAAGCGCTATTTTAGGTATCTGCGTTACCGCAAAAAGCGCAGATGCAGACGTAGAGGTAAATATACCTTCCGAGATATTCCCGGGCGTGCCTGTCACCGAAATTAAGGGAATTTATAAAGGCAATGTTGAAAATATCAGTAAGGTTATACTTCCTGACACGATTACTCATATTGCCGACCGTGCTTTTGAGAAATTCGGGAGCACTGACCCGTCTTCTCCCCGCCTGTTTGAGATAAATATACCTCAATCGGTGAATTATATCGGAGAAGCGGCATTTAAAGACTCGGCGGTTCAGAACATTTCTCTCCCCGTCGGTGTGGATAGTATACCGAAAAGCGCTTTTGAAAACTGTTTTCTTTTGGAAAAAGTAGTTGTTTCCTCTTCCCTTAGAGAGATAGGCGACCTTGCTTTCGGCGCCTGCAGAAGCTTAAAGGCGGTTAATGTTTCCAATACTCCCGACTTGGTTGACTTTAGGGGAACCGCATTGACCACTATCGCCGACAGCGCCTTTGCGGGCTGCTCCTCAATAACAAAGGCGGTGCTGCCTTTGTCGGTGGAGAATGTTTTAAGCGCTACCGTTTTTGAGGGCTGCACAAATCTTGCCATTCTTGAAATCCCCGAATTAAACCCAAGCGGAGCCGATATCTCATATGAGATAATAAACGCTTATGACAAACCCGACAATAAAACCACCGTAATTGTTTACCGTGAGATAGACAATGTACCCCAGATAACCTCCGCCGTATTGGGAGATGAGAATAACTGGACTAACGGCTATATCACAAACGAAAACGACGTTATCGACAATTGGCTGATTGTATGGAAGGATCACAAGCACTGCTTCAATAATGCCCGCGAATGCGTTCTCTGTAAACAACAGGGCGGCAAATGCGGCGAAACCGCCACATGGGTATACGATAAAAACCGCTATACTATAATTATCAACAGTAAAGAGGGCGGCGACGGAGTAATGTGGGATATGGTGGAAAGCAGCGACACAAGCTCCGATGACTATATCCACTATCAGGAAATGTGGGCTACTCTAAAGGGCGAAATTCAGGAGGTAATAATCAACGAAGGTATGACCACCATAGGCAGAAACGCCTTTAAGGATTGTCCCAACCTCACCACCGTTCACATTCCCTCAACCGTTAAAACGATAGGCGCAAGCGCTTTTGAATCTTCACCAAATCTCAGGGTGGTTTATATAGCCGATAACAGCGATCTTATGTCAATTGAAGCCAACGCGTTCAGCGGCTGTGAAAAGCTCAAAAACATCGGCGCGGCGGAAACCGCCAAGCTGCCCCAAAATCTTAAGTATATTCGCGACGGCGCCTTTGAAAATTGTTCAAGTCTTCCCGAAATAGTGATTCCCGACAGCGTTACCACTGTCGGTTCGAGAGCTTTCGCGGGAT
Organism: uncultured Clostridia bacterium; assembly: GCA_947385505.1. GTDB lineage: Bacteria > Bacillota > Clostridia > Oscillospirales > Ruminococcaceae > Ruminiclostridium_E. Next base: position 5,578 of record CANDLP010000039.1, on the reverse strand, counting down.
GTACGGGTCTTGCAAACGCAAAACTTTCCCTTTCCCTTGATTCTTTGGGAAAAGAAGCCTTTGAGGGCTGCTCAAATCTAAAAGAAATAGTTGTTTCACCAAGGATTTCCGGCGGTGACAGCGTTTTCGCAAACTGTGACAACCTGATTTTCGCGGTAATTCCTCACAGCTTTAACGAAAGCAACTTTACCGAACCCGGCTTTGTCACTTTTGTAAAGTACGCCCTGACAGACAATACAAACTTAACAAGCAACAGAATTATCACAGAGGTAAAGCCCGTTCCGGGAACCACCGTTACTATCCCCGACTATATAATGGGCTATCCCGTAACGGAAATAGGTTCGAGAGCCTTTAAAGCAAACCCCACCTTCAATCAGGGCAACGAGCCTAAAATAAACCTCCCTTCAACCCTTGTTACAATAAACGACTTTGCCTTTGAAGGCTGCACATGGCTTAAAGAGCTTATACTGCCCGAAGGACTCAAAACCATAGGAACAGAGGCCTTTGAGGGCTGTGTGGGTCTTAGTGAAATCATTATACCCAACAGCGTAACCGAACTGGGTATGGACGCTTTCCATATGTGTAATAAGCTTGAAAGGGTAACTCTTTCCTCCGGTCTCAAAGAGCTCAAAAAGGGAATCTTTGACGGCTGTGCCAAGCTTCAATATGTAATCGTGCCCGAAGGCGTAACTGCTATAGGCGAGTACGCTTTCAGAGATTGTTCCGAACTTGAATTTGTGCTCCTTCCCTTCAGCTCAAGAGGAGGCAGCCTGAAACTTAACGCCTTTGACGGCTGCACAGGCTTGGCGGCAATTTACGCCCCCACTGCGGTTGATATCGATTATATTAACGGCGCCGACGGCGAACACAGCGAGTCTGTAATATCCACCGCCGAAGCTGCAGCGAATAAGCTTCGCATAGCGGTATACGATCAGAACAAAGAAGTATTCAAGGTAATCGACGGCACTTCCGATAACGGCAGAAGCACCTATGAAAAGGTTCTTTCCTACCCTGTCGGCTTCAAAGTAAGAGAAAATCCCGAACACTTCCACTGCTTCAATATCCACAACCAATGTATTCTTTGCGGCGACAGGGGCGGAAAGTGCGGTCCCGACGCATGGTGGACATTGGACGAAAAGGGCAGTCTGACTATCTATACAAAGGACAATAAAGACAGTGTAATAGACCATGACTCCCCCGAATACTTCGGCACATGGACAGAATTTAAAGACAGAATCTACACCATCAATATAAGCGAGGGAATAACCCTTATCGACAGCGGCGCCTTTGAGCATTGTCTCCGTCTCCAGTCGGTAACCCTTCCCGACAGCCTTGAAACGGTGGAAGACTATGCTTTCAGCGACTGTATCTCACTTATATCCATCGACCTTCCCGACGGTATTATAAGCCTTGGCGAAGGGGTGTTCAAGGACGATATAAACCTTAAAAACGTAGTATTGCCCAAGAGCATAAGCGAGCTTAAGAAGGACACCTTCAACGGCTGCCGCACACTGGAAACCATAAAGCTTCCCGCCGACTTAAGGTATGTAAGAGAAGGCGCTTTCAGCGGCTGTATCAGCCTTACCTCAATAGAGCTTCCCGTGGATACGAGAACCGTTTCCGAGGACGCTTTCAGCGATTGTACGAATCTGACCTATATAGTTGCCCCCGACGGGTGCAGATATAATTTTGACGAGGACGAATTCCCCAACGCAACCTATTTCAAATACGCTCCCGAAGGAATAGGGGTACGGATAACCTACGCCAGACCCGGAGCCAATGTTCATCATCTTGTAATTCCCTTTGAGATAGCCGGTCTTCCCGTGGTTGCCATAGGCGACGGAGCATTTACACGCGCCGGTGTCCGTAATGCGGTTTTATCCGAGGATCCTTTGACACAGCAAGGGCTTGTTTCCGTAACAATACCCGAAGATTCCCTCCTGACGGAGATAGGAAACAACGCCTTTAAGGACAGAACCGATCTGCAAGAGCTTATCGTTAAGAACAACAAGATCGTTTCCATAGGAAAATCCGCGTTCGAGGGCTGTATTTCTCTTGAAAAAGCAATGCTCCCCGCTTCCGTTCAAAAAATAGGGGACAGAGCCTTCTTCGGATGCGTAAAGCTTACCAATATCCCCATTTACGAGGGCCTTTTGTCAATAGGTACGGAAGCTTTCGCAAACTGCGGCTTTAACAGGGCGTTTGTAATCGTACCGAACACCGTTTCCCAAATGGGAACAAACGTATTCGGAAATGTCTCCGACAATGCCCTTATAGCCATTTCGCAAAAGCTTGCCAAGCGCTATGAAGACAGTCATACAGGCAACACAGGCAGCTATGATTTCAGAAAAGACAACTGCGGCTATGTGGTATACCGTGTTGACCAAAACGGCAGCAAGTGGGTTACCGAAGGAAAACTCGGAAACGGACAGAATGCGATCACAGGTTTTGAAAACTATATGAAGATCGCTTCCGACCACGTTCACTGCCTGTACAAAGGCTTCTGCGTTCTCTGTAACTTTGCCGGCGGCGGCTGCGGTGTAACCGAGGACGAAAACGGCAATTCCAACGCCACATGGTATATTGACAGAGAGACACGCACGCTCCATATAAACGGCACAGGAAAAATGAAGGATTATGTCGGCGATGAGGTTGCCCCTTGGCTTGAATGGAACGACTTTATCGCCCGCATCGAAGTCCATAACGGTATAACAAGCATTTCTGCCAACGCTTTTGTAGGCTGTGAAAATGTGACTTCCGCAAAGCTTCCTTCTACTCTCGATAAAATAGGGAGCAATGCCTTTGCGGGAAATTCGGCGCTTACTTCAATAACAATACCCGAGGGTGTAAAAACTGTTCCCGTAAACGCCTTTAAAGATTGTGTACAGTTAAAAGAAGTAAACCTGCCCAAGTCGATTGAAAATATCGAAGCTGGCGCTTTCGCGGGCTGCACTTCCATTAAGTATATTGAACTTCCCGATGCGCAGCACAATATAACTATCGACAAAACCGCCTTTGAGGACAGCCTTGACTATATCGCAATGCCCAAAGACACAGTAATAAAGGCGGAAAACCCTCCTTACAATAGATTTACCTATAAGATTGATGATGAATCGAGCGTAAGGATACTCAACGCCCAATTAGGCGGCAGCAGAGAGCTTAAATTCCCCGCTTCCATTGGCGGAATACCTGTAAAAGCCATTGGCGGATCTGGTTATGGCAATGTAATAAGCGGCAACGAGGTAAAGGATATCAGAATAGTTTCTATTCCCGACGGCGTAATGGAAATTTATGACGAAGCTTTCGCGGGCTGTGAAAATCTGTTCAGTCTTTCCCTCCCCGATTCCCTTCAGACCATATGCAAAAAAGCCTTCAGCGGCTGTGACGGAATTAAAGAGCTTGTATTCAAAAACGATCTTAAGTCCATAGGTGAATCCGCTTTCTCCGACTGCGGCGCCCTTGAGATCGTAAAACTCCCGCTGGGAATCGAGAGCATAGGCAACTACGCTTTCTCCGAATGCGGTAATTTAGACATTATAATTACTCCCAGAAACGCTATCGACAACCGCGGCTACACACCGACGGCGAGCCTTGTATACTACGAGCGCAGAGACGACGGAAGAGATTATATAGCGGCGGCAAGATTAGGTCAGGGCAAAACCAATATCAACGTTGACAAAGTGAGAGCTTTAGGAGTAGAACTGGATATCGACCGCCATGAGCACTGCTACAACGAAGGCGTCTGCGTTCTCTGCAACGACGACGGCGGACTTTGCGGCATAGGCGTGGTATGGAAACTTAACGGCGACACCCTTGAGCTTAAGCTTCGCGAAGGCTTAACGGCAAGAGACGCGGATACGGGCGAAATGTACGATTACTCTCCCGCAAATCCCGCCCCTTGGATTGAACATAAGGACGTAATTAAGAAATTGGTGATAAGGGAAGGCGTTAAAACTGTGGGAAGCTACGCTTTCAGCGGTTTGACCTCCCTCTCCGACATAAGCGAAGCTTTTCCCGACAGCCTTGTTAAAATCGGCGCATACGCCTTTGAAAATTGTACTTCTCTCATAGGCGGCAAGGAAAACGGCAATGCTCTGATACTGGACGATAATGTAAGCAATGTCGCTTCTACCGCTTTCACAGGCTGCACCGCGCTGAAAAAGATAATCCTTTCCGACAGCACAACATCGGCGCTTAATGTGCCCGAAGATACGGCAGTGCTCAAGTATCGGTTTATCGACAGCAGTAATGTTAAAATAACCAAAATAGAGATCTCGGACGATAAGAAAACCGATGTTCCCAACGTTATTCTTGATCATCGTGTGGTAGAAGTGGCTAAGGAATACAGAAAGTACGTCAATACCGACACCCACGTTCACTATCACGAAGGCGGCAACAACCGCTGCACGATCTGTGATATAATAAGCGGCGAATGCGGCGATAAAATGACATGGTACATTGACGAAACCAATAAGCTCCTTGTTATCGAAGGTGAAGGAGCAATGTACGATTATAACGTGGACAGCGGCAAAAACGCGCCTTGGACTCAATATGCCGAATTGATAGACGCTATTCTTATAAAAGAAGGCGTGACTTATATCGGTGACAACGCTTTTGTTGACATGGGAAGCTTTGACGAAATCACGCTTCCTCCCGGAATCAAATCGGTGGGCGATAACGTTTTCGCCGGCAGCAAAATACGCAGAATGTACATCCCCAGCGGATTAAAGTCTGATCTTTTCGGAAAGGATATTGAAAAGGTAACCTATAAGATAAGCGAAGACGGAAAATGGGTAGATGTAACAAGAATTGACCTTCCCGAGGGTAAGACAAAAATCTCCCTTCCCAAGACTATTTACAACCTTCCCGTAAGAAGCGTTGAAAAGGAATTCAGGAAATACGTGGATCAGAACGACGGTCACGTGCACGATTACGGCGAAGAGCACGGCGAAAGCGAGTGCCGAATCTGCGGAAAAATAAGTTACAACCATATCTGGGAAGACGGTTGGAACAGCGATGACAATAAGCACTGGCACGATTGCGAAAGAGGCGACTACGATCCCGTTAAGGACGGCAATCTTGACGGAAGCGGCTACGGCGACCACGATTGGGTTGACGCAGGCAAAAATCCCGACGGAAAAACCATTTACCGCTGCTCCGTATGCGGAAAAGAAAAGCTCGGTGGCTCAACCGGACCGGGTCCCGGTCCCGACAATCCCAATCCTCCCGTAACAAGCGATCAAGGCGGATTTACGCCTCCTCCATCAACCGGCGGTAACAACGGCGGCGATACAACCAAGCCTCCTTCACCCGGCGACAACGGAGGAAACGGCAGCGGCGACGGTTCGACCACCCGTCCTCCAAATCCTTGGGAAACCGAAGCAACAGAAAAACCTCCCATAATAAATCCTCCTACCGATAATATCCCCGATGAAGAGGACTTTAACGGAACTTACAGCTTTGACATTGAAAAGGGAGATAATTCGCTGAACGCGACGGTTGCGGACAGCACTTCGAGTCTTATTAAGGCAGTGCTTACCGAAGAAGAACGCGATAAGCTGATAAACTGCACCTCCGA
>CANDLP010000038.1 GCA_947385505.1 uncultured Clostridia bacterium | reverse complement strand
CAAAGAGGAAATTGATATTCTTCAGGATATGAAGGATCCCACCAAGTTTTCATTTATATTCGATCCCTCGGTAGGCTTCGGGAGTGAAATGGACAGTATTCTTGTAGGCGGTGAAACATCTGTTTTTGACGGACCTATCTATTATGCGTCTTCCTATACATCTCTTATCGAATCTCAGTATCAGGCAATCGAATCTATTGTCCAGCCTTACCGCGATACGCTTGCCAAGGCTTCGGCGGAATAAAAAAGCCGATAAATAAAGCGCTGTGTAAAAACAGACAGTAAATCCGACGGAAAGCCGGAAATTATTCCAATACATTTCACAAATCCCTTTCAATCTGTTTTAATTCAGCACATCAGAGCATCGTTAAAATTGCTCAAATACAAAATCTTCTCTTTTTCTTCATCTTATAGTAATAACCATTTCAACCCATGATAAAATCAGAGTTGAAATGGTTATTATATTTATAGCGCTATTGTGAAAACTTTTCTAAACCGCTTTAATTGCAGCATTTGTATATTTCCATGTCATAAGCCCAAGAGTTCTACGGTTTTTTTGAAGGGACAACACAAAAAGCCCTTGCTCAATCGATATAGCTCGATTTTTCATCTTCATAAGCTCTGTCTATAAGAAGATAATGATTGTCTTATGAGTAAATGTTTTCGATTTTTGCATTTTTTCAAAGATTTTTTGTATTGTGCCATTTTTTGACCACCTGTTAAATTTCATGTAGATTGAGTAACATTTTCCGTGCTTCTTTGTCAATGCCTTTTGCAGCTGTTTTCAACCAAAAACAGTATTGCGTTTAGAAATTGATAATTTGGTATTTATAATGATTTTCGTGCTACTGGCACTAAATTCTTTATTTTTCCGTATCGTTTTTTCGTTATTTTCATGCTTTTATTTTAACTCTTTTGTCAAGTTTTATGTGAATACGCTATAGTAAAAAATTACAGCCTTCATTTATATAACTACAAGCAAGATGAGCAGCATTTCGTTGTTGCCAAAATGTTGTCACGCATTTATTATAGCAAATTCCTGCAAATTGGCAATCTGTTTTTTAAATGTTACACAGTAAAAACCCTTTTGGCATAATATTCACTCTTTGTTATTTTTATTTCTGATAGCCCGTGCACAACAAAGCTTTCAAAAGAGTTCAAGCGTAACAAACCATAAGATAAACACTGATTTTTCCTTAATTATATGGCGTCAGCATCATGTATATATAACATTAACAAAGAAATATCAATTTGTTGTTTCCCGCCGCTCTAATCATCAAATAGAAATTGTTCATTATTTTAATTTTTTTGACAGACAAATTATAAAATCATCATTATTGCAGTATTCTTTATAAGGAACAGCGATATTATCATTATACCAAGCTCCGGAACCATCAGGAATATAACCTCTTTTAACATACATTCTCTGCGCAGAACCATATCCACTGTGTAGTCCTACTCCAAGATAAACAGTATCGGAATATTCTGCGGCGATTTTCTCTGCTATATCCATTAGTTTTGTTCCTATACCGTTTTTGCGAAATTTTTCAAGAACGCCAAAATCAACAATTTCGCTGTATCCCTTATATGCAAATGCCCCCCATGTTGAATTTGGATAAATATTGATATACCCTGCAACGACTCCTTTATATTCAGCAATTAATGAAATACATTTTCCATTTTTAAAATCGTTAATTCTGTTAATGTACTTATCTACAGTCTGCTCCCAACCCTGCGCTATTTCTTCATCACATATTATTTGTGCATCTTCAAACAGTATTGTCCTTATCAACAAGTTCTCATCTCTGAAATATTCCATTTCTCACCTCATTAAGTTCATTTAATTACTCAAACTCGGCGTGTTCTTTGTTGTTATTAACTCCATTTGTTTAATTTTTATACGAATACACGCCTGTGTTTACTTCAATTAAGCCGCATATAACAACTCCCATAGAATTTCCCACTTTCTAAGCAGGAAACCAAAAATCATTAATTTATAATCAAGTACACTTAATCATATTCTTGATAATGCATTCTGACACCAATTAAATAATTCAGAAAACGCCCTGTCAAAGTCATAGTCGTTATTATTTTGTAATGATATACTCAATTCCAAAACAGTTTTATCTTCACCTTGTAAACACTCGAGCAATTCCCGCTTTGTTGGAATAAAATTACCGCTGCTCAAATAATACAAATGCTGCATAATGAAAAATACCGATTTACACGTTATCGGCAGCCTTGAAATATTGTATTCCTTGTCAGCGTGTACATAACGGTGACAAATCTCGTGATAGAGATTATTTAAACTGAATTTTACATAGTTTCTTTCATCTTCAGTGGTATATGGCGGAACAAGATTTTTTAATTCTCCATAATAATCTTTAGTTGTGTTCAGTAAATGACATATTTCCAACGGATTCCAATGCTCTAAATCGGCTTTGCCGCAAATAAAGCCACATGACTTATCGAAATTTCCTACTGAAACAAGCGCTTTTTGATAGGTTTTCAAATCCTCTGCTGATATATTGTCAATCACAGCCATAATATCAATATCACTGCTTTCAGTTTCTTCGCCGCGAAGATAGCTGCCTTGTAATCCTATATATACCAATCTTTCGCCAAAAGCATTTTTTAAGATGTCTATTAACTTATCAATATATTCTTCTATTCTAAACATTCAGGATCACCTACCTCTTCATTTCCAAGATACTTTGCGTATTCTTTTCCTTCATAAAAATTCATTATAGGGCGGCGAAGTTTTGAAGGAAACAACGGCAATCTGTTCAATTCAGACAAGTCCAGCCAATCAAATCCGATTTGGTTGGTATCATTATGAAGTACTGCGTTTTTTGCATTCCCCAAATAATCACATAAAAATACTAAATCAACTCTATGAAAGCTCTCGCCATGAACTCCCTCTATAACAAAAAGTAAGTCTTTACATTTAACTTCTACTCCCGTTTCTTCTCTTACTTCCCGTTCAACAGTCTGAGGAAGCGCTTCTTCACATTCTTGCCCGCCTCCGGGTAAAATATACCATTCCTCTTTTCCGTCATTCAACTTAATTGCAAGCATTTTTCCTTTATGAATTATAACTGCTTTTGCAGATGTTCTTATTTGCCTTGACATATTTGTAATCCTTTCAGAATTTTATAGTCAACGTCAAAAATATTTTGATGTTGACTATAATACGTATTTAAATTGCCTCGAAATCTAAACGATCACTAAGGAAAATACATACTACCGGTAGCTCCAAACCACAAAGCCGCCATTTCTTATTGATCTTCATATTGCATAGGAACATATGGGAGAATTCCCCAAGTTATCTCATCGGCAAAATGAACTTCCGTATGTATCATAGAGCGACAATCAGCAGCTGTTGCCTTTATACAAGGAAATTCCATACATTCTCTGCACTCTGCCAATTTCTTTTTTTGTGCGCACTCTTTAGCATTACAGGGTTCATCTTTACAGTAGCAATTGTCACTGTAGCATCCCTCGCAGCGCATACTCCAATCTGTTTGTCCCCACATTTTACTTAATGGTTCTTCCATAGCAGTTCGCAGTTCTTCACTTAAATGAATATAATGAACACACAAATCACAACGCTGACCACATTTGGAATATAACGCCTTTTCCTTTGGAAAAGGCTTGCGATTAGGTTTCTTTTTAATTAGTATGAGTTTTTTGATCTCTTCCAATTGCTCCAAAGTGGTTACATCAAAAAGCATCCACTTCCCATCATGGTAAGTTTTTGAATTATCATAACAGTCACACACATAATTTGAAAACTCGCTTTTCTGCATTTCAAAACACTCACGCTCTTTTTTGCCAAAAATAATCAGAAAAGAAAATCTATCTTCACGAATATATATTGTAACAATGGTCTTTTGCCCCTGCTTAAATTTTAATTCGTCTTTACCGTCTCCGATTTCATCCAAACGGTATTTGCCGCGCATAAATACCATTGTTTCATGGCTTATTTTGTCAAGAATAGTCATAAGATACCTACCTCTCTTTACCATATTGTTAAATCAAAACCAAACAAACCATTATAATAAAATTTGTTAATATTACAGGATTAACTTCCCTAAATTCTGTTCTATAAATATTTACTTAACACTATCTAACAATTCCATGAGAGAACTAATTTCTTTCGCTTGTCCATAATTTTTAATAACACCTTCTCTATTAATGAGAACTGAATATGCACCTGCATTGTTTCCACAAAGCATGTCCTTTTTTTCATCTCCTACAAACACTATATCCGAAGGCGCTATGTTCATCTTATCACTCAACATTTTTAAACCTTCTACACATGGTTTTCTATATCCGACATCATTAGATGTAAAGGGATACTTAATATATTTTCTTAATGACATGATATCTTCCAATGCATACACATTATCCATGCCATATGCCACATCTGACAATGTTCCTAATGGTACTCCTTTGGCAGAAAGCAGCTTTAGTGTTTGCTCAACCTCCGGAAACGGCGAAACACCTTGTCTAAAATATGAATAAAAACAAACCTTTACTTGCTCCATATCTTCTATCGGCACATTCATGCCATTTAAAATTTCAGTAAAAATCTGAGTAGAGGAAACTTCATAATCTCTTGGATTGATTCTTGTATTATATTTTGCCAATACGCTGCCGGCATGTTGATAGTGCCTTTCTGTAAATCTATAACCGTATTTGTTTGCAATCGTTTCAAATGCCGGTCTATACAGCTTTGACCAATTAAATGGCGTCTTATATTCAATTAGAGTTTGACCAATGTCAAATACGATTGCTTTCAATATAAAACACCTCCAATTACGAAACGAATATTGACCTATGCTTATGATATCAAAATAAAAATAGAATGCACTTATTTTTCAACTTTTTAATCGACTATTGATATCAGATGCACTATATATAACACATCTGTTGTAATTACTCGAACTCGGCGTGTTCTTTGTTATTCTTAACTATATTTGTTTAAGTTTTGTGCAAATATACGCCTGTTTTTACTTCAATTAAATCATTTAATATGGCTTGCTGATTTTCTGTTGCCAAAATGTTGCCACGCATTTATTATAGCAAATCCCGGAAAATTAGCAACTTCTTTTTTAAATATTACGCTATAAAAGCTATTTTTGAGAATTAAGGTATAAAATATGTCTATGACATTTTCGCAGCCAAAACACCTTGAAAAATACGGCATTCCAAAATGCTAAAGTGTAACACACCATCAGAGCATCATTTCCACCTTAATAACCTCTTATACATGGTGCTATCACCATGTAGGAAAAACCTCAAAGAAAAGCTATTTTCACTTACCACCACCAGACAATAAATATAGATGAACTTTTATAATCCCAACTGCGTAATTCTCTCGTCAATTCTTCGCACCACACTATTGGTATAGGCAGTAAAATATTTTAGCCAAAATCCCCGGGCTGTTGGGTTGAAGCTTTCAAAATTTACCCCTAGTCTGGTATAACCTTCTCTTTTCAGCGTAGATATGGTAAAGTTCAGTAAATTTTGATATACTCCCTTCCCCCTATGCTCCGGCAAACAGTATGCGCCTCTGATATGACGATAGGTTTTTCCCGTTGCAACAAACGTTTCTCCGGAAGCTGAAATTTTTAAAAAAGCACATAATTTACCATTCTGCTTTGCCACAAAGTACCGTCCCCCATCCTGTATAGAGGAAACTATAAATTCTTCTTCTGTTTCGGGCTTACGATTCATGAAGAACGGGCTTTCGCAATAATGCCTGTATAGTGCTAAATGAAGCGGGTAGACTAAATAAAATTCAGCTTTTGACAATTCAACAAAATCATAATTTTCACAAGATTCACAGTCAATCAATTCCATCGGACGGATAGCGTCTAAACAGCGTAGACCAAATCCATAAAGAAAAAATTGCCGTTGAAGTTCTTCATTATGAGCGTGTAAACAAATTGCATGGGAAACTGCGCCAGTCTTTACCCACTTTGCCCCTGCTGCTTGATACATAGCTGCATAAATTTTTGAGCAGTTTTTAGGAACGGCTGCATTTGCACCCATAGGTGAAAAAATTCCTTTCACATCCGTAGCCCGAAACGCATTGTCAAATGGATCACAGCAACACAAGAATCCTATCATCTTTTCATCTTCAAACGCAACAACACCCAGTCTATTCTCAGCAAAACTGTTTAAGTCAGGAATATCGTACACTTGTGGTAACTCTTTTACAAATTGCCGCTCATCATAATAATTTGCATGAGCGATTGCGGTTGCTTCTTCAACATGCTTTCTTTCAAAATTTAAAATATCCATCACTCGAACTCAATTGTAGCCGGCGGCTTACTCGTAACATCATAAACTACCCTATTTATATTTCCAACCTCATTAACCACCCTAACGCTAACCCTCTCAAGTACCTCATAAGGCACCCGTGCAAAGTCCGCCGTCATAAAGTCCGTGGTAGTAACCCCGCGCAGCGCCAAGGTATAGTTGTAAGTCCTGTCGTCCCCCATTACGCCCACCGATCTCAAATTGGTAAGCACCGCGAAGTACTGGTTTATGCTGCGGTCGAGTCCCGCCGCAGCTATTTCCTCGCGGAAAATATAGTCCGCGTCCTGCAATATTTTAAGCTTTTCCCTTGTTATCTCCCCGATTATTCTTATGGCAAGTCCGGGACCGGGGAAGGGCTGTCTCCATACAAGATAGTCCGCCAAACCTAACTCGGTGCCTAATTTTCTTACCTCGTCCTTAAACAGAAGCCTTAACGGCTCGATAATTTCCTTGAAATCAACGCAGTCGGGAAGTCCGCCCACGTTATGATGAGATTTTATCACCGCCGCGTCGCCCAGACCGCTTTCGATAACGTCGGGGTAAATTGTTCCCTGAACAAGATAATCAACCTTGCCTATTTTCTTGGCTTCTTCCTCAAAAACGCGTATAAACTCCTCGCCTATGGTCTTGCGCTTCGTTTCGGGGTCGGACACGCCTTCAAGCTTGCTTATAAAACGGTCGGAAGCGTCAACTCTTACAAAGTTTACGTTCCAGTCTCTGAACGCCGCTTCTACTTCGTCGCCCTCGTTCTTGCGCATAAAGCCGTGGTCTACAAAAACACAGGTGAGCTGATCCCCCACCGCCTTTGACAGCAATGCGCAGGCAACGGAACTGTCAACTCTTCCGATCTCCCCCGAAAGGGCTAAAAGAACCTTGCCGCTTCCAACTTTCTCACGAATTTGCGCGATTGCGGTTTTGGCATAGTTAGCCATTGTCCAGTCGCCTTTACAGCCGCATACCTTATAGAGGAAATTGCATAACATTTCCTTGCCCTGTTCGGTATGGTTCACCTCCGGGTGGAACTGTACGCCGTAAAATTTTCTTTTTTCATCAGCAATAGCGGCGTAGGGGCACTTGTCGCTGTGTCCCGCAGCCTTAAAGCCCTCGGGAAGCTTTTCTATGTAATCGTTGTGACTCATCCAAACCACAGAATTTTGCTTTAATCCGTCAAATGCGGGACAGCTTAAATCAAATTCGCAGTCGGTTCTGCCAAACTCCGCCGCCGCGTTATCGTTGGCTTTTCCGATTATCCCTCCGAGACCGTACACCATAAATTGTATACCGTAGCAGATTCCCAAAATAGGCACGCCTATCTCAAAAATTTCTTTGGACATCCTCGGCGAGTTATCCAGATATACGCTGTTGGGACCGCCGGTAAAGATGATTCCATTGGGATTTTTCGCCTTTATCTCATCTACCGGGGTTTTGTAGGAAATTACCTCGCAGTATATATTGTGTTCTCTGACTCTGCGGGCTATAAGCTGATTGTACTGACCGCCGAAGTCTATTACCAAAATAAGCTCGTTATCCATTTAAATGACATTTCCTTTCTTATAAAAGATTTTTATCGAATTACCTTTATTGACAATAAAAAATGGCTGTGATATAATAAAATAAAAGTAAAAAATATAAAATTAAAAACGAATTTTTAAACCTATAAAGGTCGGTTATAGCAATGAAAAATCTTAAAATAAGGCTTCCCGTATATTTTACAGGGCTTTTTATAATGACGGTCGGGATCGCATTTTCCGTACGTTCCGACTTAGGCGTATCTCCGGTAAGCTCACCCCCTTACACTTTAACGGTAGTTTGGAATGTGGAAATGGGGCTGGCTACTTTTTTATTTCATGTTTTTCTTGTATTGCTTCAAATTCTGCTGCTAAGGCGAAAATACAAGCCGAAAAATCTGCTTCAGTTAGGGGTTGGCGTAGTTTTCGGGCTTTTTACCACACTGTGCAACAATCTTGTAATGATGATACCAATGCCTGACAGCCTGCCCTTCAGAATAATAATGCTTGCGGTTAGCATTGTGATAGTGGCATTGGGTATTTTCCTGTACGTCCCCGCAGATATAATGCCGCTGGCGGGCGAAGGGACAATACTTGCAATTTCACAAGTGACGGGCTTTAAATTTTCCAACGTGAAAATAGGGTTTGACGTTACCGTTTCTGTAATTTCACTTGTAATTTGTTTGATCGCCCTGCACGAACCCGGAAGCGTAGGGGCGGGAACCGTTGTATCGGCAGTTATGACGGGAGCTGTGTTGGGCGTAATTACAAAATTTTTCGGAGAGAAAAGGGACAGGCTGCTTTTTGAGGATAAAAGAAAAAATAAATAATATTATTCAATAACATTTATATGCAGTTCCTTAAGCTGCTCCCCGTCAACCTTAGCGGGACACTCGGACATAAGCTCGCTGGCGTCCTTTACCTTCGGGAACGCGGTAACGTCGCGAAGATTTTCGGCGCCGCAAAGTATCATCGCCAGACGGTCAAGCCCTATTCCCATACCTCCGTGAGGCGGTGCGGCGTATTTATAGGCGTTTACAAGGAAACCGAATTTCGTTTCTATTTCCTCGTCGGTAAGTCCCAAAATCTCGAACATTTTCTGCTGGAGATCGGAATCTGTGATTCTTATTGAACCGCTGCAGAGCTCGGTGCCGTTCAGAACAAGGTCGTAGCATTTAGCGAACACCTTTGCGGGATCACATTCAAGATATTGCAGACACTCGTCGTTGGGCATTGTAAAGGGGTGGTGCATGGCGTCCCAGTGCTTGGTCTCATCGTTGTACTCAAAGAAAGGAAAATCGGTTATCCAGAGGAAGTTAAAGCCATCGGGGATAATATCCAGCTGTTTCGCCACCTTAAGACGAAGCGCCCCCAAAACGGGAAGAACCACGTTATTTTTATCGGCAACAATAAAGGCGGCGTCGCCTTTTTCACAGCCCAAAGCCTTTAAAATTCCCTCAAGTTCTCCCTCCGCCATAAATTTTCCGAAGGAACAGTTCGGCGTTTCGTCCACCCAGCGGATATACGCAAGACCTTTGGCGCCTATTCCTTTAACAAATTCGGTCAGTTTGTCTATTTCCTTGCGGGTAAGGGCGGAAGCCGCGTTTTTGGCGACGATTCCCCTTACGCTGCCGCCCTTTCCGACCGCGTCGGCAAATACGGAAAATCCCGTATTTTTGACCGTTTCGCTTAAATCCTTTATAGTCATGTCAAAGCGGGTGTCAGGCTTGTCCGAGCCGTAGAGAGCCATGGCGTCGTTATATTTAAGACGAGGAAGAGGAGTGGGCAGCTCCGTGCCCATGATTTCCTTCATCAGCCGTTTAATAAGACCTTCGCCCACGGAGAGAATGTCCTCCACGTCCGCGAAGCTCATTTCCATATCTATCTGGGTAAATTCAGGCTGCCTGTCGGCGCGAAGATCCTCGTCGCGGAAGCATCGGGCAAGCTGTATATAGCGGTCAAAACCGGCTATCATAAGAAGCTGTTTATATATTTGCGGCGACTGTGGCAAAGCGTAAAATTTCCCCTCGTGTAATCTTGAAGGCACAAGATAATCGCGGGCGCCTTCGGGGGTTGATTTTATCATCATCGGAGTTTCTATTTCGATAAAGCCGTTTTCGTAAAAATAATCTCTTGTGATCTTGGCAATCTCAGCACGCTTTATAATGTTCTCCTGAAGCGTTTTTCTCCGCAGGTCAAGATAACGGTACTGAAGCCTCAATTCTTCGTTCACATTTGTGCTGTCTGTGATCTCAAAGGGCGGAGTCTGGGCTTTGGAAAGGATTCGCAAATCGCTGACCAGTATTTCCACATCTCCTGTTTTTATATCCTTGTTTACACTTTCGCGGTTTCTCAAAAGTCCTTTCGCCATAAGCACATATTCGCTTTTTACCGTTTTTGCCTTTGAAAAAACCTCTTTGTCGGTGGTGTCGTCGAAAACAAGCTGAACGATACCCGTTCTGTCGCGCAGGTCTATGAAAATAAGGCTCCCCTTATCTCTTATGCGCTGTACAAAGCCGCCTACCGTTACCTCGCTCCCCGTTCCCGATACTTCCCCGCAATAATGAGAACGGTGAAGCCCTGTCATTAAATCAGCCATTTTGATGTCGTCCTTTCTTTTGTGCTGTTTTTCCCTGAATTTCTTTGTTTTTTAGTATACCACAAAAAGCTTGTTTTTTCAAGTATGAGATATAAGGCAGGATAAAAATTTACAACAACAGACCGTCTATAAATAAACGGTCTGTTATATATTGCTATTATTTAACTTTTAGTCAAGAAAATTTACCTTGCCGCTTTCAATATCATACACAGCGCCGCAAACTACGGTGCCTTCGGAAAGCTTAAGGCTGTCTTTAATTATTTTCACGCTTCTTTCAACGTTAAGAACGCACGCCTTGTCCTCGTCTTTTTCATCTCCCGCCGCTTTGAGTATTTCGTCGGTAATGGTTTTTATGTAGCCTTCCGGCTTACTGGTCAGCGCCGCGCCTACCGCTCCGCAGTGGGTGTGACCCAGAACCACAACAAGCTTGCTGCCCAAATGGTCGGCGGCGTAGTCAACGCTTCCCAGCTGGTGATTATCCATTACGTTGCCCGCCACGCGTATTGTGAAAATTTCGCCTATTCCCGCAGAGAAAATACTTTCGGGAATTACTCTCGAATCCGAGCAGGTGATAACTATTGCGTAAGGGAACTGCCCTTCGTCACTGGTCTTTTTCCTGATCTGAACCGAAACATCGCCGGGATTTGAAGTAGAGTCAAGATAGAGCTTGTTTCCTTCTTTCAGTTTTTCCAGCGCCTTGTCGGCGGGCATAGCCTGATTGTTCATATTTTCCTCCGTTTCTTTCCGCTGAGCCTGATTTGCATAACCTTCAGATACGGCAAAGCGGCTTGATT
>CANDLP010000037.1 GCA_947385505.1 uncultured Clostridia bacterium | reverse complement strand
CCCCCCCCCCCCCCCCCCCCCCCCCCCCCCCCCCCCCCCACCCCCCCCCCCCCCGGCCCCCCAACAGTATTACTTATTGCAGTTGTACTTATAATATTTCTTATTGGCTGTATTATTGAATGGATAAGAGTTCGCATTTTTAAAGCTCTTAGAATATATAAATTATTAAATAAATTTGATATTTTTACAGAAAAAATTGTCGATAAGATAAAGATGTTTTCACGTGATATGATGTAATTATAAATTTGAAAGGAGCGGTATGTCCAAAACATACCAAAATAAAGATGAAGGGAATAATATTAGCAGGAGGAAGCGGAACACGTCTTTATCCTAATACAATAGCGGTGAGCAAACAGCTTCTTCCGATTTATGATAAACCGCTGATATATTATCCGCTGTCGGTTCTGCTTTTGGCAGGTATCAGAGAAATCCTCATAATTTCAACTCCCATTGATATATCAGACTATAAACGTCTTCTCGGCGACGGAAATCAGTTTGGTATAAGTATTGAGTATAAAATTCAGGATAAGCCTCGCGGACTTGCAGACGCATTCATTTTAGGAGAAGATTTTATTGATGGTGACAGCGTTTGTCTTGTACTCGGCGATAATGTTTTTTACGGTCAAGGATTTACTTCGTTCTTGAAAAATGCGCAAAAACAAATATTTGATGGCGGCGCAGCAATTTTCGGGTATCCTGTAAAAAATCCGTGTGAATTCGGAGTAGTTGAATTTGACGAAAATATGAAGGTAATTTCTATTGAGGAAAAACCTGCTGCTCCAAAATCAAATTATGCTGTTCCGGGACTGTATTTTTACGATAACAATGTCGTTGAAATTGCTAAAAATATAAAGCCATCGTCACGCGGAGAAATTGAAATAACGTCAATAAATAATTATTATCTTGAACGCAGCAAATTGAATGTTACTCTTATGGGACGCGGTATGGCTTGGCTTGATACAGGGTCACCAAAGGGTATGCTGAAGGCATCTGAATTTGTAAGAACGGTTCAGGATATGCAGGGCTTTTACATTTCCTGCATTGAGGAAATCGCATGGCGACGCGGCTTTATCGACACAGAGCAATTGAAAAAATTAGGCAAGCAATTAAAAATGACCGACTATGGAAAATATATTTTATCGCTTGCGGAGGAATTAAAATGACTGTAATTATTACCGGAGGAGCAGGATTTATCGGCTCTAATTTCATTTTTCATATGCTGAAAAAATACCCCGATTACCGTATCATCTGTCTGGACAAGCTTACATATGCGGGAAATCTGTCCACGCTTAAATCGGTTATGGATAATAAAAATTTCCGATTTGTCAAGGCAGATATTTGCGACAGGGAAACAGTTTGCAAATTGTTTGAGGAAGAACGTCCCGATGTTGTTGTAAACTTTGCGGCAGAAAGTCATGTTGACCGATCCATTGAAAATCCCGATGTGTTTTTGCAGACAAATATTATGGGTACGTCAGTGCTTATGGACGCTTGCAGAAAGTACGGCATAACGCGGTATCATCAGGTTTCTACAGATGAGGTTTACGGCGATTTGCCGCTTGACCGTCCCGATTTGTTCTTTACGGAGGAAACTCCGATACATACGAGCAGCCCTTATTCTGCGTCAAAGGCTTCTGCGGATTTATTGGTTATGGCATACCATAGGACTTATGGTTTATCGGTTACGATAAGCCGTTGTTCCAATAATTACGGACCGTATCATTTCCCCGAAAAGCTTATTCCGCTTATAATCGCAAACGCGCTTAATGACAAGCCTCTGCCCGTATACGGCAAGGGTGAGAATATTCGTGACTGGCTTTATGTTGAGGATCACTGCAAGGCTATAGATTTAATTATTCATAATGGAAGAGTCGGGGAAGTGTACAATATCGGCGGTCATAATGAAATGAAAAATATCGACATAGTAAAGCTGATATGCAGGGAACTGAACAAGCCCGAAAGTCTTATTACGTACGTTGCGGACCGTAAGGGACACGATATGCGGTACGCTATCGACCCGACAAAAATACACAATGAACTTGGCTGGCTGCCCGAAACAAAATTTGCGGACGGTATCAAGAAAACAATAAAATGGTATCTAGAAAACCGTGAATGGTGGGAAGAAATTATCAGCGGTGAGTATAGGAATTACTATGAAAGAACGTATGGAAATTTGAATTGCTATACATAAATTTTGAGGTGTAAAATGGATAACAATGATATAAAAGTAAGCGTTTGCTGTTTAGTATATAATCATGAAAAATACTTGAGAAAATGTCTTGACGGATTTGTAATGCAGAAAACAAATTTCGCATTTGAAGTGCTTATAAACGACGATAAATCAACGGATTCATCGGCTGAAATTATAAAGGAATATTATGAAAAATATCCTGATATTTTTGTACCCGTATTTCAAACAGAAAATCAATACTCAAAGAGTGTATGTATAACGGACGATATACTTATTCCGATGGCAAAAGGAAAATATATAGCATTTTGTGAGGGCGATGATTACTGGTGCGACGAGAATAAGCTACAGCTTCAATATGATTATATGGAAAATGATGAGGAATGCGTAATGTGCCTGCATAATACAGTTTTCCATTATTTAGACGGGTCGCATAAGGATAGGTTATTTAATAATTGGAAAGATAGTCATATTCTAAATGAGGAAGAGGTTTTCTTAGGGTGGACTGTACACACATCGTCTTATTTTATCAGAAAAGAATATGCAAAAGCTCCTGATTTTGGACGTAAGTGTATAGCTGGTGATATGGTACGTCGAACATGGTTATATACTATTGGAAAATTGGTATCATTACCGCAAATTATGTCGGTTTATAATGCCGGTGTCGAAAATGGAGCAATGGATAGGGTAAACAAAGCTGTAAAAGGCAACGAAAAATTTTCATTAGAAGCAATCAATTATTATAAAGAATTGAATATTGCCACTGAATACAAATTTTCGGATATTATTGAAAAAACAATAAACTATTGGTCTTTTAATATATTGTGTCATGAAAAATCCGATATAATAAAAAATTCCAACGATAAAAAAGAAATAATTTCTGCTGCAAAAGCTATAACGTCCCATGAATATTATCGTGATTTTATCAAAGGCAAGCCTGGTTTAAATCGTATATGTACACACTTCAAATACGAAGGCTATATAATATACCCGCTGTGGAGATTTGCATATTTGCTCTATTATGGCAGAAAACAAAACAAGAGGAAATCTCAATGAATGAAAAAGGTACAAAAAAAACCGTTTTAAAGGGACTTTTTTGGAAATTCAGTGAACGCATAACCGCCCAATTTGTAAGTCTGCTTGTATCAATAATACTTGCAAGACTTTTAAGTCCCGACGATTACGGTGCAATTGCGCTTGTAATGGTATTCATAACTATTGCAAATGTATTTGTAAGCAATGGCTTTGGCAACGCTCTTGTACAAAAAAAGGACGCCGACAATCTTGATTTTTCATCGGTACTGTACATAAATATCGCGATGTCGGTTTTGTTATATTTAATACTGTTTTTAGCTGCACCGTTTATTGCCAAATTTTATGATATGCCTATATTAAATCCTGTTTTGCGTGTACTTGGAATACGCATTCCCATAGCGGCAATAAATTCAATACAACACGCCTATGTATCCAGAAATATGCTATTTAAAAGATTTTTCGTATCGACGCTATTTGGTACGATACTTTCAGGTATTGTGGGAATAATCATGGCATACAAAGACTTTGGAATATGGGCTCTTGTTGCTCAGTATCTTATAAACACTTGCACCGATACGGTTGTTCTTTGGTTTACGGTAAAATGGCGTCCGATTTTAGCCTGTTCATTTGAACGCGCAAAACCGCTTATAAAATACGGCTGGAAACTGCTTGTATCGGGTCTGCTTGACACGGGCTATACACAGCTCAGAAGCTTGCTGATAGGAAAAATTTATACGTCCGAGGACTTGGCGTTTTACAATCAAGGTGAAAAATATCCGCAGGTCTTATGTGTAAATATCAATTCATCTATAGGCAGCGTACTGTTCCCTGCAATGTCTCAATTTCAAAATGACAAAAACAGAATAAAGGAAATCACACGGCGTTCGATACAGGTTTGCTCTTATGTAATATGGCCTATGATGGTTGGGATCACCGTAGTGGCCGTACCGCTTATAAGGCTTTTGCTTACAGATAAATGGCTTCCGTGTGTGCCTTTCTTGAGAATATTTTGTTTCACATACGGACTTTGGCCTATATTTACGGCTAATTTACAGGCATTGAATGCATTGGGAAGAAGCGATATTTTTCTAAAGCTTGAGATAGTAAAAAAGGTTCTCGGAATTATTGTACTTGTAATTTCGATACCGTTTGGAACGCTTGCTATTGCCGAGGGATTGATAATTACAAGCATTGCAAGTATTTTTATCAATGCATTCCCAAATGTAAAGCTATTGGGATATTCATTCAAGGAACAGCTTTCCGATTTGCTTTCACCGTTTATTCTTTCTGTAATTATGGCTGCGGTAATATTTCCTGTTTCAAAAACGGAATTAAATGACATTGCTGTAATATTGATTCAGATAGTTTGCGGCGCTGTTGTTTATCTGATAGGTTCAATTATTTCCAAACAGAAAGGTTTTCTGTACATATTAAGCTTTTTAAAGAAAAAGGAAACAAAATCATGAAAAAAATTCAGGTTACATATTCCTCAATGCCTCCTATTGAGGAGTACATAAACGAAATAAAGGATTTGTGGGATACTCATTGGCTGACAAATATGGGGGTAAAGCACAATGAATTTCAGTCAGAATTAAAAAAATATCTGAAAGTTGAAAACGTTGAACTCTTTACAAACGGACATATGGCGCTGGAACTTTCCATGCAGGCACTGGGACTTACGGGCGAAGTAATTACTACCCCGTTCACATTTGCCTCAACCACCCATGCCATTGTACGAAACGGTTTGACGCCAGTTTTCTGCGACATAAGTATTGATGAGTTTACTATAGATACAAATAAAATCGAGGCACTTATTACAGAAAAAACTTCTGCGATAGTTCCCGTTCATGTTTACGGAAACGTATGCAATATTGAAGAAATTGACCGCATTGCTCAAAAATATAAATTAAAAGTAATTTATGACGCGGCGCATTGCTTCGGCGTGAAATATAAAAATGTCGGAATAGGAAGCTTAGGTGACGCTTCATGCTTTAGTTTCCACGCTACGAAGGTTTTTAATTCTATTGAGGGCGGGGCTGTGTGCTTTAAAAATTCAAATTTCGGACAAGCTCTTTATCACCTGAAAAATTTCGGAATAACAGGTCCCGAAACTGTAGACGGAATAGGCGCAAACGCTAAAATGAATGAATTCTGCGCGGCTATGGGACTTTGTAATTTGCGTCATATTAACGAAGAAATCGCAAAACGAAAAAAAGTTTACGAGCGGTATATCTATAATCTTAAAGATATAAAAGGTATTAGCTTAAATCTTACGAAAGATGATATTGAACCGAATTACGCATATTTTCCGATAGTTATTGATGAGAATGTTTTCGGCACAGACAGAAACGGTATTTTTGAAAAATTGAAAGAAAATGGCATTATGGCTCGAAAGTATTTTTATCCGCTTACAAATACTTTTGACTGTTTTCATGGAAAATTCAACGCAGAATTAACGCCAAATGCATTGTATATAAGTGAACGGGTACTGACGCTGCCTATGTATGCAGATTTGCCGATCGCTGATGTTGATAGAATTTGCGGGATTATTTCAGACTGCGGAAAAAGGTGATAAAATGGCGAATAAGGAAATAATTACCAAATCGGGGGGGTACAGAGACTCCTCCATAGAGCTTCTGAGAATAGCAACAATGCTTGTTATCGTGGCGCACCATTATGTTGTAAATTCGGGTATAACCTTCGAAATAACTCCGGAAAATGCGCTGCAATTCAACTCGCTTTTCTGCCTTATATTCGGTTGGGGAGGAAAAACAGGAATAAATTGTTTCGTACTTATAACCGGATATTTTATGTGTAAATCAGATATAAGTCTGAAAAAATTTTTAAAATTAGTGCTTGAAATTGAGTTTTACAATATTGTTATTTATTTGATTTTTTTATTGAGCGGATATGCACCATTTTCGGTCAAAGAACTGATCAAAGCGGTTATTCCGGTATATTCGTTAGGTTCGGGTTTTACAAGCTCGTATCTTGTGTTCTTTCTCTTTATCCCGTTTTTAAATTTACTTATTAACTCAATAAATGAAAAGCAGCATATTAAATTACTCTGTTTGTGTATTCTTATGGATACCGGTTTGCAGACTTTTTTGAAAGCTCCAAATGCATTTACATATGTCGGTTGGTTTATGGTACTGTATATAATTTCATCATACATCCGCTTGTATTCGAAAGCCGTGTTTGATAGCAGAAAAATATGGAGTATGGCATTTGTCGGTTCGCTTTTTATTTCATGGGTAAGCGTTATTGCTGGTGCATGGGTTTACAGCAAGTGTGGCAAGGCGATATACTATTATTTTGTTGCCGATTCCAATAAAATATTAGCCTTGGCAACGGCAGTATGTGCTTTTATGTTTTTCAAAAATCTGAAATTAAAATATTCGCCGTTCATAAACAAAATTGCAGCTTCTGCGTTTGGTGTACTTATGATCCACGCGAACAGTGATGCAATGCGACAGTGGCTTTGGAAAGATACACTGAATAATGTTAATGCGTATCATAGCAATTATCTTTTACCTCATGCTTTTGGTTCGGTAATTGGTGTTTACATTTTATGTACACTGATCGATATGATTAGAATTAAACTTTTGGAAAAACCGTTTTTTAAATGGTATGATAAAAAATTAAAAGAGGTCAATCAGAATGAATGATTTATCAGGAAAAAAACTTTTAATACTGGGAGGCTCATATCAGCACAGAAAAATAGTGAAAAAAGCAAAGGAATTGGGCATAGAAACTTATTTAACGGATTATCTCGATACCGAAAGGTCACCTGCAAAACAAATGGCGGATCATCGGTACATGATAAATATTACAGAAACAGACGCCTTGATAGAACTTTGCAAAAAAGAAAATATAGACGGTATAATTGCGCCTTATTTGGACGTTACTCAACTGCCGTATTTTGAAATATGCAAAGCTATGGGTTATCCCTGCTTCGGTGATGAATATCAGCATAAGATACTTACGGACAAGCGTGAATTTACCGGATTTTGCAGGGAGCATGGTACTGATGTTATACCAAGTTATACTGTTGAGCAAATTGAAAGAAATGAAGTTGAATATCCGATACTGATAAAACCGGCTGACAGCAGAGGCTCCCGGGGTCAGACTGTTTGCAGAAGCATTAATGACGTTGAAAAAGCTATTCGGTTTGCAAAATCTGAAAGCCGCAGCGGCGGCGTAATCGCAGAAAAATATATGGGAAGAAATAACGACATACAGCTTGCTTACATTGTTATTGATGGTGAACCCATTCTCTACAAGGTGGAGGATCGCTATTCGGGAGAACCGGCAGACGGTTTGGATAAAATAGCGATAGCCTGTGTAAGCCCTTCGGTACACGAAAAGCTGTACAGAGAAAAAGCAGATAAAAAGGTCAAAGAAATGATACGTGCACTGAAGCTTAAAAATTCCCCTGTCTTTATACAGGCGTTTATGGACGGAGAAACTGCAAGATTATATGATCCCGGAATTCGTATGCCGGGGGACGATTATGATGACGCTCATAAGATACTGACGGGGATAGATATTCCTGAACTTCTGATCCGATTTGCATTAACAGGAGAAATGTCTGCGAATACTGCTGAACTTATTAAAACAACAAGACTTGATAAATACGCCGTTATGATTCTTCCTTGTTTAAAACCTGGAAAGATCAAAACGATAGAAGGGATTGACAAGATCAAACGCAATACTAATATCGTAACATTTTCATCTGCATATGCCGAGGGTGATGTTGTTAAATCTGAGAATACTGTTAAGCAGAGATTCGGAGAGTTTGTTATGACAGCATCGGATAAATATGAATTAAAGTCGTTAATCGACTGGCTTTTTGCAACTCTGCACGTATATGACGAAAACGGTGAGGATATGCTTATTGCCAAGTTTGATACGGCTTTGTTAGAACCGTATGAGTGGTAAAGTTCATTGTATATGTAGGCTGTTATGGCTGTTTAAGTTTAATTAGTCTTTTATAGGCTAAAATATATTTTAAAAGGAGAAAAAATATGAAAAATGACATGAGCTATTTGAAGGATCTGCCTATTGCGGTTCTGGGCGGCGGCGCTGTAGGCAAAAGCTGCGCGGCTGACTGTAAGCTGGCAGGACGCGAGGTGCGTTTGTATTCGAGAAGTGAAAAATCTCTTGAATATGTTGACAAAGCGGGGATACTTTTTGACGGTATTCAGCGTAATCTTTACGGTTTTGAAAGATCGGGCAGGGTACATCTTGATGTGGTAAGCACAAATATGGCAGAGGTCGTTAAGGGCGCGGGTATAATAATTATCGGTATTCCCGCCCATGCTCATGAGCATTACTTAAAGACACTTGTACCGCTTCTTGAAGACGGGCAAGTGATCCATATTTTTACGGACAACTATGCCTCTCTGCTTCTCAGAAAATATATGAGAGAAATGGGTTGTGCAAAAAAGGTCATTGTCGGAGGCTGGGGTTCTGCTCCGTACGGTACGCGTATTGAGAGTGTATCAGGATTCAAAATGCCTCATGTTGCGGCAAAATACCGTGCAATAACACTGCGCGGCGCTTGTCAGCCAATGACAGATATTGAAGACTTTATTGAATCTACCAAATATATGCCATGTATGGACGCTGTTACACAAGGAAACGGTCCTGTTGCAGGTGATACAATGCTTGATATTGGTTTCTCCAACGTAAATCCTGTAATTCATGTTCCTGCTTCTATCCTTGGCGTATCAAGTATGGAGAATTGGTCGCTTGTATACGGCAACGCTCCTGACAGCTATTCAATGTATTCACATGGTCTTTGCCCCTCAATTTGCAGAGTTCAATATCAGTTTTATGAAGAGGAAAAGGCTATTGCTAAAGCTATAGGTATTGAAGTTCCCGAGTATACATATGAAATGTTTTTCTCAAGAAGAAGCATTCTTACGCAGGAATATATGGGTCTTGATAAAGACGGAAAGGATAATGTTGTATTTCCTCTTGATAAGCCTTGTGACGAAGGAAATACAGGACCTAACAACATTGATCACAGATATATTACAGAAGATATTCCCGTAGGCTGCAAAATTTATCATGACCTTGGCGTGAAATTTGGAGTGCCTACTCCTATCATTGATACAATGATCACTCTCGGCGGTGCGATGCATGAGAAAAGCTTCTTCAAGGAAACTAAGTATGATCTTGATTATCTTGGAATTGGAAATATGGATAAAGAGGCGCTTCTCAAATATCTGTATACCGGTGAAATATCTTAACAAAAATATGCATAAAACAGCCGCTGCAAATATTATGCAGCGGCTGAATAAACAAATTTTATATAGCGCCGTAGTATGCACAGCGAAAGCCGTAAGATTTAACGGCTGAGCGTGGTGTATCAAAGGCTCGCGCGAAAATTCCCGCCGTATTTTTATATGTATAATTTCCCCCCGATACCAACATCTTTTCACCGCTTACTGAAACAAATATAATTCCGTTTCCGTATTCGCCGTTTTGAGTATCCGCTTGAGGTATAAAGCACAAAGACTCTGCTAAAACGGTTCCCTCTCCGTTTGTTGGCGGTACAGTGTTTAAATTCTCAAAACTGCCGTTATCGTAATTAGAATACTTTATTGATCCTATTGTTCCCATCGCTACAAGTGTTCCGTTCGGCAAAATAGCTTTCCATAATGTGCTTGATTCAGACTGTGAATTATTGATATCGGCAGCATCATTGTTTTCAAGAATTTGTATTTCACCATTAACTAAACGTGCGCCGCTTAACCACTCCCAAACGTTGCCGTTTAAATCTGCAATACCGGAAAATTTTCCGTCATGATACCAGCTTGCGGAACCGCTGCCTGTAAATGTTGTGTTAATTTTTCCTTTATTGTCATAGGCTGCGGGAATAGCTTTCTGCGGCAAATTTGTTTCCGAAATATCTTTACCGTAATTATTGTTTCCTTTAGGCATGGTACCATTTTTCTTGCACCAAAGAGCGATAGCCGCCCATTCAGCGTTAGTCATCAAATGCCAGCCTGCTCCTTTGGCTTTACAATAATTATAAGCTTGATCAAAATTAACGTCGGTTTGTGGTTTCTTCATAGGCAAGCTGTAAGCACGTCCATTTTCAACAATATTCTGATATTTTGAAATATAGATAATGTCCTGTTCAACACCATTGATAATAAATGCAGGGTGTACCGTATGACTTGCTCCGTCAATAACCTCGTCAAGATAGAATTTGGGGATGGCAACCATTACGGACGGCTTTCCCACATCATCGTAAATAAGGTGATTGTTAGGGTGAGCAATCTGCATGGCAAGATTTTGGACTTCCTTTGCGGAGATAGTACCATCAATGTTTGCAGTAATGGTATTTCCGTCAACCTTAATACCTCCGATGGTGTCTGTTGTGGCTTTCGGCAGGGAGTATACCGTATCTGTGAAAACAGCGTCAGCGGGTACGCTTTTGCCGAGAGTTTTTCCGTTCACAGAATTGACGGTTACTGTACCGTTATCACTGACAGAAATGTCCTTACCTGACAAAACACCGCCCAACCGTTCGGAAGTCGCAGGATAAATCTCGGCAGGCGCAGGAGTTTGAGAAGCTTTTTCTGCACGTTCGGCAGCGTCAATAGCTTTCTGTATTTCAAGCTGTGCCTGACTGAAAAGTTGCTCGGCGGTAGTTTCATTCGGCAGTGACGCAAGACTGATATCATCATTTACCGTGAACGGATCACTCTGAAATTTAGCAACAACATTTTCACCGTTTATACCTGTAAGCATAAAAGTAACTTTACCTGTAATTGCTGAAAAATCTGAGGTAATCGTACCTTTTAAATATATGTATTTTTCATCGCATTTTTCGTGACGGAGTACCTGTACTGCCGCGGTTTCACCGTTTTCTGATATTTCGGAAAAACGAAAACTCAGCGTGGAGAGGTCGCATTCGTCGTGATAACGTGGAACTGCGATTTCCACAGTGTCAAATGAGTTTTCACCCTCGGTTATTTTGTGCGAGTAGTCTGTCAGAATCAAGCTTTTGCCTAAAACTTTGAATTT
>CANDLP010000036.1 GCA_947385505.1 uncultured Clostridia bacterium | reverse complement strand
GATGACGCTCCGTGACTGGAGTTCAGACGTGTGCTCTTCCGATCTTGTTCAGAGCAAATGATTTAAGTTCGGCAATGGCTTATTTAGGCAATCTTGTAGGAATAAACTCCGCCGGCTTTGCGGATTCTTATTCGTTGTTTACATTAAAAAGCAGTGCTGGGGTACTGGCTGTGGGAATTTTATTTTGTTTTCCTGTGGCAAAGAAAATCAGGGAATTGCTGCAAAAAAACAAGAAGCTTGAATTTGTTTTCGGCAATATAGTTACACCCTCGATATATTTGGCTTTGTTTGTTTTATGTATTTCATGCGCTCTTATGAATAATTATAATGCTTTTATTTATCAGCAGTTTTGAGGTAATGATAATGAGAAAAAAGAAAGTGTTAAATTTGATCTTTGTAGTAATATTTATCGCAATTATTGCATTTCCCATTGTTACAACCGATTTTACGGGCGGTAAATATTCGCCAACAGAGCAAAGAAATTTGGCAGGTTTTCCTGTAAGCAAAAATCAAGAAACAGGCAAATTTGACATCAGCAGAACCGGCATACAAAATTGGATCAGCGATAATATCGGACAGCGCAATAATCTGATTGAATTGTGTGTTAATTTTAAATATAAATTATTGGGACAGTCTACTTCTGAAAAAGTTCTGATAGGAAAAGACGGTTGGCTTTATTATACCATGGATAATAATATCGAAATAGCAACGGGTGAATATCCGTTATCTGAGGAGGACTTGAAGCTGATTGCCGAAAATCAGCAATCAATATCCGACTACTATAAAAATATGGGAATAAGCTATGTTTTAATGCTTACACCAAGCAAGGTAAGCATTTATCCCGAATATCTTCCGATGAGCAGCAAATCGGTATCAACAACACCTGTTGACATTGTATCGGAGTATCTTCGCGAAAACACCGATGTGATTGTATATAATTCCAAAGACGCGCTTCTCGAAGCCAAAAACAACGGGGTCGGGCAGCTATATCACAAAACGGATACCCATTGGAACGAAAAGGGCAGTTATTATGTATACCGAGGATTGCACAAAATAATGGTTGAGAACGGAATACTTGACGATGAGCCCATTGACGTGACTTTTGAAGAAGGTGAATATAAAGGCGAATTTTCCTCTATGCTCGGCAGTTTTGAGCTGCTCCCTCCGGAAACGGCTCCGATTGCAAATTGGAATATGAACTCTGTTGAAGTGAAAGAAGGAGAGCTGTATGACAGAGTTCAGAGAGCGGAAAACGAAAAAGGAAGTCATCAGGGAGCGAATTTATATACAAATTCCTCGGTAAAAAAACTTTGCGCGGAAATTTACGGCGACAGCCAGATAGAAAATGTTAGGAAAATTCCCCAATATCTTTCCGAACATTTTTCAACGTTTGCAAAATATTCGGCAAGAAATATTTCAATCACGGTTGACAGTGCGGTTAATCCCGATGTGGTGATTTTTTCATGCAGTGAACGATTTATAAAACCTTTGCTTTTACAATGCGGCGATGTACCTGCCTTTGCTGATAAAAACGAGATTCCCGGCAAGATATTGCCAAAGCAGAAGGAAATATATAACGGAATGTTTCTCGACTTAGTGAATGATACTGATTTAAATACCAATGGTTCAAATTTCGGAGAGATAAGCCATCAGTATTATCAAAACAGCGACACAGTTGCACTTGTGGGCTGGGCGGCTGATTTTAACGTTAATCAACCGTTGTCAAAACTGTATTTAAAAATAGGTGAGCATATTTTAGAATGTAATTACGGTATTGAGAGGACGAGCGTTTCGGATTATTTTCAAAATCAAGACCTTAAGATGACAGGATTTAGTATTACATTCCTGAAGGTATTTCTTGAGGGCGTTGATAAAATTGAATTTATTCAGGTAGGAACAGACGGTACTTACCGCTTTGAAGCGGTAACGTATATGTTATCCGAGTAACAAGTCCGATGTAATCCAAAAAGGTTATTATGGAAGGAAAAATATGATTGCAAACAGCTTTTTTGAAAAAAATAAATTTTTCAAATTCTTTGGAAACAGATGTTATCTAAGTCATTTGATTTTCATACTGCTTACGTCGGTCTTGCTGTATTGGCAGTTTATTTTTGGGAATAAGATTTTTGCTGCCGACGATTATGTAATCGATGCTTTTCAACAGTATTTAAAGGTATACGAATTTTTTGCGACAGCTATAAAAAACGAAGAATTAACAAGCTATACATTTCAATACGGTTTTGGCAATTCTATTTTTAGTATGATTGGATGGATTTCTGATCCTTTTTCGATATTGGGTGTTCTTACAGGAATTATATTTGGTGTAGAATATATTGGCGAAAGTATGATTTATATTCTTATTTTAAAACATATATGTTCAGGATTAATTTGCTTTCGCTTTTTAATGCAATTTAAATTTTCTGTTAAATCCTCCGCTTTGTCTTCGTATTTATTTGCCTATTCGGGATATATGCTGTCCATTGGGCAGCATTACTTCTTTGCGAATCGACCTGTATTTTTTATATTAATTCTCTTAATATTAGAAAAGATAATAAAGGACAATTACAATATTAAGTATTGGTGCGGCCTTTTTTATGTTTCCTTTATGATTGCTTTAAGCGGAGTAACTGCTGCTTATGAAATATTTCTTGGTGCGGGTTTATATGCGTTGTTCCGCTCTGTATATATTTACGGTAAAGACTATAAGAAGATATTCAAGCGCTTGGGAATTTGCTTAGTATTTGTTTTAGGCGGTATTGCAGCAGCTGCTTTTACCGTATTGCCCGCTGCGGAAAAAATAATGGATAGCAACCGAATTTCACATAATATAGATGTTTTTTCCTTTAATAGCCCTACAATTATAAGGGCGGGCGTGTTACGGCTGTTTTCAAATCAACTTAACGGTTATATAAATCAATATTATGGTTCTGTCAGCGGATTTAATAACGATTTTCCTTATTTCTTTTCGGTACTGCTCGTTCCTTTTATCGCACAATATATATGGAAAACCTTTCACGGAGATTATACAATAAAAAGCAAATTGCTGAGGTTAGTTCCTGTTGCAGTTGTTGTCTTTACAATCGCAGATAGTTTTATCCCTCTCCTTTTTTCATTTTTTGTGCCGCATTACCATTCCTTTGCTTATGTTTTTTATCCCTTTTTTGCGATAGTGTTCGCAGAGGTTTTAGATAATATTAAAAGAAAACAATTTAGCAGGCTAAACAACTATATATCAATGATCATATCGATTGGAATTATTGTGTGGGGAGGACTCTCAACCAACAATAAAGGAAGCGATACATCTATGATAACTTTAATTGTTTCGATTCTTATACTGTTGCTTGGTTGTTTTTCGGCAGATATCGTATATCTGTGCTATAGCAGTTCCTCAAAAGAACCTTTTTATGAAAAAATAAAAAGAGTATCCGTAATAGTATTATCTCTATCCGTTATATCAAGCTCTTTTTTTGAAAATTTTATCACTGTCCAATATCACAGAGATTTTTCATCTAAAACAACCGCCCATAAGGTTATGATAACCGATCAGATAGTTAAAGGAGTCAATGAGACAGAAAGTGATAATTTCTTTAGATTTGAAACCGAATACTATGAGGGAAGAATGTTTTGGTATACCTATCCTTTTTTGTTTCCTATCAGAGCGACCGCCTATTATGATTCATCAATAAGTACTGATATTTTGCAGTTTTATAAACAAATGTGCAACTATTCCACCGACCTGTATGTTTGTAAATATCAGGACGCAAAAAAAGAAATCAATAACACTGTAACCGAAGACATATTGGGCATAAAATATCTTTTGCTGACAACGGATTTTCAGCGCGACGGCTGGGAAAAGATAGAATCATATCCCCAAAAAGGCATAGCATTATATCAAAATACGGGAATAAATTCCGCAGGCTTGCTTTTTGACAGCTACATCACTCAAGAGGAAGCCGACAAAATGACATTTGGCGAGAGAGCGTTAGGAATGGCAACAAGATTAGTTGTTGACAAAGCCGCACAAAATATCGGCCAATTTGCTGAAAAGTATTCCGTTAACAAAGATGAAAATTCCACAGTGAAGGAACAACCCAAAAATAATGAAGATGACATATTCAATAAGACTGTGGATATTGATACCGTACTGCCTTACCTTGGAACAGTTGACGAGGTCTCCGAGACAAAGGAAGGATATAATGTAAAGGCAACTATGGACGATGAAGAGTCGAATTTTAGATTTTCCTTAAACACAGATATTATCAATAATTTCAACAAACTCACTTTGTTCTCGTTCACACTTGAGAACAGTGAGGTGCTTAAAAATATTTTGTATTATGACACGGATAATTTATGGAAAAGCATATCTTATCTTAATGCTAAAACAAACGATGACAGAACAACGTATAGCTTTATTCTGCCGCAAACCGCTTCTGAGTTGGCGTTTTGCGTAAATCAGCCCTGCGATATTGATGTTAATATTTCTTCAAAAACATTCGATATCTCCGGCGAAGCGTTTGATATACGCTCTGCCGCTCCATATAAAGGAACTATAACGGGGGTTGATTTTGAGGATAATAAGTATAATATTAAGGCGGCTATGGATTCTGATGAATCTAACTTTAGGTTTTATTTAAACACAGATGTTGTTAAAAATACAAACAATTTATCCCAAATCTCTTTCAAGCTGAAAAACAATAATGTCCTTAAAAATTTTCTATATTTCGATTCGGATAATTCATGGAAAGAAATAAAAAATATAACAGAAAAATCCGTAGGAAATGAAACGCTTTACACCTTTACGATTCCACAAACCGCCTCCGCATTGGCATTATGTGTAAACAAGCCCTGCAAACTTGATGTGGATATTTCCGCAAAGGTATTTGACCTTTCCGACTCGGCATTTAAAATTGGTACTGCCACTCCGTATTTAGGTACAGTTGATAAGATTGCTGTTACAGATAAAGGCTATAATATCAAGGCTACAATGAAAGGTAAGGATTCTAACTTCAGCGTTTATCTTAACACCGATGTTCTTGATGACAGCAGAAAATCCACTCTGATCTCATTTAAGCTGAAGAACAGCAAGGATATTGATAAGTTTATGTATTTTGACACTGATAAACAATGGAAGGAAATAAGAGTCAAGCCTGTCACAGATAATGACATGTCAGAATACTCTTTCATTATCCCACAATCAGCGTCATGCTTGGCAATGAGCGTCAAAAACGCCTGTAAGCTGGATGTAGATATCTCTGTTGAAACCGTAACCGCAGCATATGTCAACAAGGGAATACAACTGGATAACCCGAAAAGAGGCAATACACTGTCGGGTACGGTAACTGCAGAAAAAAACAGCCTGCTCTATTTGCCCATACCTTTCAACAAGCATTGGAACGCATATATTGACGGAAAAAAGGTTGATATTATGAAAGCGAATTACGCTTTTATAGCAGTTCCCATAACCGCAGGCAAGCATACAGTTTCTTTGATTTATTCAAATCAAACCTTTAAAAAAGCTCTAACCTTATCCGTTACAGCATTCATACTCATGAACGGATTTTTTGTATTTTGCTTTGTAGTTAAGAAAAGAAGAAAAAGAAAGAAGGAGGAAGAAATCGGTGATATCTTTTAACCAACCGCCCTTTGCCGAAAAAGCCCAACGCTATATGCAGCAGGCGGTAAAAAACCGCAAGATATGCGGCGATGGTGAATTCACAAAAAGGGACAACTCATGGATTGAAAAAAACACAGGCTGTAAAAAGGCGCTGCTCACCACCTCCTGTACTCATGCCCTCGAAATGAGCGCTTTGCTTATCGATATAAAGCCGGGTGACGAGGTCATAATGCCCTCATATACCTTTGTTTCAACAGCAGATGCATTTGTAATGCGGGGAGCAACAGTTGTTTTTGTTGACATTCGTCCCGACACCATGAATATAGACGAAACATTGATTGAAGATGCGGTTACATCAAGAACCAAAGCGATAGTTGTAGTTCATTACGCGGGCGTAGGCTGTGAAATGGATACGATTATGGATATTGCGAAGAGACACGATTTGTTCGTTGTAGAAGATGACGCTCAAGGGATAATGTCCGAGTACAAGGGACAAGCTTTAGGCACATTCGGTATATTCGGCTGCTTAAGCTTTCATGAAACGAAAAACTTTTCCATGGGAGAAGGCGGCGCGCTGCTTATAAACGATGAAAATTACATAGAGCGCGCCGAAATAATACGTGAAAAAGGTACAAACCGCAGTAAATTTTTTCGAGGGCAAATAGATAAATATACGTGGGTAGAATGCGGTTCGTCATATCTTCCCAGCGAGCTTAATGCCGCGTACCTTTATGCCCAGCTTGAAGAAGCGGATAAGATAAACAATGACCGACTCGCAAGCTGGAATAAATACTATGAACTCCTGAAACCGCTTGCAGATAAAGGCGTGATAAATCTTCCCTTTATTCCGAAGCATTGCAGGCATAATGCACATATGTTTTACATAAAAGCAAAGGATTTAGAGGAACGAACACGCCTGATCTCTTTTTTGAAAGGCAATGATGTAACCGCAGTATTTCATTATATCCCTCTGCACAGCGCTCCCGCCGGAAAAAAATACGGAAGGTTTCACGGAGAAGACAAGTTTACGACAAAAGAAAGCGAAAGACTGCTCAGATTGCCTATGTACTATGGATTAACCGCAAAGGATACAGAATATATCGCGAATATTATATACGAATTTTACGGAGTAAAATTATGAAAACCTTGCTTAGCTTTGTGATACCATGTTACAGAAGTGAACTTACCGTAGAGAAAGTTATTGATGAGATAATTGAAACCGTTGCCCATTGTGCCGACAAATATGATTATGAAATAATTTGCGTGAATGACTGCTCCCCCGATAATGTGATTTCAGTTCTTAAAAAATCAGCTTCCGGAAATAAAAAAATTAAGGTGATCGATTTAGCTAAAAACAGCGGAAAGCATGCTGCGCTGATGGCAGGATATGCGGAAGTGAGCGGAAGCTTTGTCGTTAACCTTGACGATGACGGTCAATGTCCGATTGATAAGCTCTGGGATCTTCTGGCGCCGCTTTATGAAGGTTATGATGCTGTATACGCAAAGTATCCGCACAAAAAGCAATCCGCCTTTAAGAATTTTGGGAGCAAGATAAATTCTATGATGGCAAATTATATTATAAATAAGCCAAAGGATTTGTATATAAGTAATTTTTCCGTATATAAACGTTTTGTGGTTGATGAAATGATTTTATACAGAAATCCATATCCATACAACACGGGATTGGTTTTACGCGCTACGTCCAAAGTAACAAATGTTAAAATGGCGGAACGGGAACGCAGTGCGGGCGTGGGACACTATACTTTTAAAAAATCTTTATCGTTATGGATAAACGGCTTTACCTCATTTTCTGTAAAGCCGTTAAGAATAGCGACTTTTTGCGGAGCATTAACGGCTTTGATAGGCTTTGTGTCCGGCGTCGTAACTATTATAAATAAAATACTAAATCCGGACATGCTGGCAGGTTACAGTTCATTGATGGCGGTTTTGCTTTTTGTCAGCGGTATGATTATGCTTATGTTAGGAATGATCGGTGAATACATCGGACGTATTTATATTTGTATAAATAACTCTCCTCAATATGTAGTCAGAGATAAGATAAATTTGTGCGAAACAAGTAAAGAAATAAAAAATGATCAGTAAAGAAAGGTGACGTAATTTGAAAAAAGCAATAATTTTTGGTACCGGTGTTTTCCCTGAAACTCTTTATTATTATTTGCGTCAGCAATATATATATATATATATACGGATTCACAATAGAAAGCCGTTACCGCAGGAGTGACAAATATCTTGATTTACCGATTGTGGATTTTGAAAATGTTGAGAAGTACTTTCCTCCCGATGAATATGGAATTTACATATGCCTGGGGTATACGAATATGAATTCTGAAAGAGAACGCATTTTTAAAACGGCACAAGAAAAAGGTTATGAAATATTAAGTTTTATTCATCCAACAGCAGTCGTAAACTCGCAATCAATGGGAATCGGCAATATTGTGTTTGAAAACGCGGTAATCGGACCGTTTACCGATATTGGAAACGGTAATATTTTTAAAGCGGGCGCAAGCATTGCGCATCATTCCAGCGTAGGAAATTTTAATTTTTTTGCAGTAAACTCTTCTGCCGCCGGAAAAGTTGTTATTAAAAACAATTGTTTTTTAGGCAATAATTGTACAATAAAAAACCGTATAACCATAGCAGACAAAACTTTGGTCGGAGCCGGCTGTTATGTCAGCAAAGATACAGAACCGTACAGTGTTTATGTTCCGGCGCGGTCAATATGTTTACAGGATAAAAAAAGTACGGATTTCTTTTAGGGGCTGTCTGAAAAGCCGCAATTTGCAAAATTTCTACTAACTGCGAAAAATTTTGCCCGAAAATTCGTATACCTATCCCATGAGGACAAGTTCTTTATAAAAAATAAAAAAGGAAAAAAATATGAATAAAATAATGATTATAGGCGCCGGAGATTTTCAACTGCCGCTTGTAGAGGCGGCAGCACAGCATTGCAGCGTTATTTTGGCCGCCCCCGCAATAAATAAAAAATTTGATAAATACATAAGCGGAAAGTATTTTATAGATGTGCGAAAAAAGGAGGAAATTCTTGAAATTGCAAAAAAAGAAAAAATTCAGGGAATTCTTACCGATCAAACAGATATACCTGTTAATACTGTTGCATATGTTGCGGAAAAAATGGGGCTTAACGGAATAGGATACAATATAAGCAGACTGTTTACAGATAAATATCTCATGAGAAAAAAAATGGAAAAACTTAATTTGCCTGTTCTTCCTTATAAATTGATTACAAGCGCAAATGAGGCTGTTTCGTTTTTTAATGAAAGCTCAGGCGAAATTATCATTAAACCCGTTGACACTCAGGGAAGCCGAGGAGTAGTAAAGGTAAAAAACGAAAGCGAAATAATAAAAGCCTTTAACTTTGCTCAAAGCTTCAGCAGCGACGGTTCTGTGTTAATAGAGAAATATGCCTCCGGTATAGAATTTGTAGTTGAAGCGGTCACAGATAATTATATATGCAGGAATTTGATATGCGGCGATACGGTTTATTTTGATAACAAGAATTTGTTTTCAGCCAAAAAAAGGACATTTCCTTCACAAATGAACGCTGAACTGACAGACCGCGTACTGGAATTAAATAAAAAAATTGTGGAAGGCTTTGGATTGCCGTATGGCATTACTCACGCCGAATATGTTATGGACGGAGACGAAATTTACCTGCTGGAAATCGCGGCAAGGGGCGGCGGAGTATACATATCTTCCGATTTAATATATGAGAGGACATTATTTCATCCGGAAGCATTCCTTGTCAATAAGGCCTTATCCAAGG
Source organism: uncultured Clostridia bacterium (assembly GCA_947385505.1). Lineage (GTDB taxonomy): Bacteria > Bacillota > Clostridia > Oscillospirales > Ruminococcaceae > Ruminiclostridium_E. The sequence continues at coordinate 1,849 of CANDLP010000036.1, read as the reverse complement.
ATTCGGATATAAATATTCAAGAAACGGGTACAGTCGCGGGTTACAGAGCCTTTTATATTCCTACCGGCACGGTAGAATCGGTAACAGGTATTGAAACCGTAAAAAAACTTCCATATATCAGACGTCATCAATTGGATAATATTTATGAAGGCATGACTGTCGGCGTAAATTCAAACAAAACTTCGCGAATCGCTATGATAGTTGTTGCAGATACTCATCAGCAATGGGAAGAACGAACTCTTGACATAAAAAAAATTCTTCATGTTAGGGTAAAAACCTTGAACGGGGATTATCAGGACATAATTTGGGATTGATTCTGTGAAGAATGCTTTCATTATAAACTTGTATATGAACAGGTGCACACATGAAAAAAATTAAACCATATTTGATCCTACATTTAATATTGTTGTTTTATTCATTAGGAGGACTTTGCTCTAAAATAGCATCCGCAAAAGAATTTCTTTCATTTGATTTTATTCTGTTTTACGGATTGGTATTGTTTATATTAGCGGCTTACGCATTGCTATGGCAGCAAATTATAAAGTTGGTTCCTCTGAATATAGCTTATACAAATAAATCCGTTACATTAGTCTGGGGAATGGTCTGGGGTGTTGTTGTTTTTAAAGAACAAATTACAATTGCCAATGTAATCGGCGCGGCCGTAGTTCTGATAGGAGTGTTGTTAATGGTGACCGGTGGTGAAAAAGAAAAATGAATGATCTTGCAGTTTATTCCTGTATTATTGTAGTCGGCGCGTTAATTTCTTCCTTTTCCCAGATAATGCTAAAAAAAAGCGCGCAAAAAACCTACTCGTCAAAAATAAAGGAGTACTTTAATCCTCTTGTGATAATAGCCTACGGATTATTTTTTGGCTGCACACTGCTGAGCATGTATGCGCTAAAGGTCGTGCCGTTGTCTATGGCGCCAATATTAGAGGCAAGCGGATATATTTTTGTGACAATATTAAGCTATATTTTTTTTAAAGAAAAGCTCACAAGAAAACAGTTTATTGGAATAATTCTAATAATTTTCGGAATTGTTATATACACATTAAAAATCTAAAGAAGGAACTTTTTATGAAAAATAATAATTCTAATATATATGAAGAAATAATATTCTCCACATATTCATACATAACGCAAGCAGCTTGGATGATTATGAATTTAATGCCTCCATTTATCAGAACGATTATTTTTAAAATTGGATTAAAGAAAAAAGGCAAACGCGGGAATATTGATTACGGTGTTTACATGAGGTACATGAATCATATTGAATTAGGCGATGACGTGTGGATAAACCGCAACTCTCAGTTATATGCATCGCACCGTTTCAAAGATGTTAAAATTTCTATTGGCAGCCACGTGGCAATAGGACCGAATGTTTGTTTTTTTGCGGCAGGTCATGATACTTCGACATTAAGCTTAGATGATACGGCGGCAAGCATTATTGTAAAGGATCATGTTTGGATATGCGGAAACAGCACAATACTACATGGTGTAACTATCGGCGAGGGAGCGGTTATAGCTGCCGGATCGGTAGTTACAAAAGATGTTGCGCCGTATACATTAGTTGGCGGCGTACCTGCCGTTAAAATAAAGGACAGAATTATCACAAAATAATGGCTTTAAAAATAAACCGTTTAAATATATTTTTCTTCTTGAAAATATAAAAACTCGGAGAAGGTTTGTGTGAGGGGCGGATCCGGCATACACTTTTGAATAAAAAATATTCTCTAATAATGTTTTAAAACATTATTAGAGAATATTATATTAGTATAAGAATATACAAGCTGCGAGCTTATACTAATAACCATTTGAATTGTGGATAAAATCCACAATTCAAATACTTC
>CANDLP010000035.1 GCA_947385505.1 uncultured Clostridia bacterium | reverse complement strand
GTAAAGAGCTTCCTCCGTCGCCTGAAGCAACCGTTCCTTCTCTTCGTTTATTTCGCCGATTCTGAATGTTCGGGTATTATCGCCCATATAACCGTCCAGCTCGGCAACTATATCGCAGGAAATTATGTCGCCCTCTTTAAGGATTTTCTTTTTGGAAGGTATTCCGTGGATAAGCTCCTCGTTCACCGAAAAACAGTTGTGCCCCGGAAATCCTCCGTAGCCCTTACAGGGGGAGTGACCGCCTTTTGAAACGACGTAGTCGTTTACTATTCTGTCAAGCTCCCATGTGGAGATACCCGCAACGGCGTTTTTGCCCGCAAGCTCCAATGCCTGTGCCGCAAGCTCGCCCGCCTTGATCATCTTAGGGATCTCCTTAACGGATTTTACCTGTATCATCTCAACCTTCTATCGCGGCTAAGGTAAGCTTGGAGGTGTCGGCTATCTCGTCCTGACCGATTACCGTCTTGAGCATACCCTTATTTTCATAATATCCCTTTAGAGGAGCGGTTTTTTCGCGGTAAGTCTCAAGTCTTGAAAGCACTGTTTCGGGCTTGTCGTCTACGCGCTGTACAACCTTTGCGCCGCAGGAATCGCAGATTCCCTCGGTTTTAGTAGGCTTATACTCCATATGATAGGAAGCACCGCAGCCTTCGCATACTCTTCTTCCCGAAAGGCGGGCTATGATCTTCTCATCGGGAACGCTGATCTCAATTACCTTATCGATCTTTACTCCCATTTTTTCAAGAGCTTCCGCCTGCTCCACCGTTCTGGGAAAACCGTCAAGAATAAATCCGTTTTTACAGTCGTCCTGTGCGATCCTGTCCTTAAGGATACCGATAACGATATCGTCGGGCACCAGATCGCCCTTATCCATACGCTCTTTAGCGGCAAGGCCCGCGGGCGTACCGTTTTTTACGGCTTCACGGAGCATATTGCCCGTTGAGATAGCGGGGATACCCAGCTTATCACATACGATCTCCGCCTGTGTTCCTTTTCCCGCTCCGGGAGCGCCTAAAAATATAAGATTCATTTGCAATACTCCTTATTTAAATAACCGGCTGCAGGTTTATTCCAGGAAGCCCTTGTGATGACGCATCATCATCTGGCTTTCCAGCGAGCGTACTGTTTCAAGAGAAACGCCTACGACGATAAGGATTGTGGTACCGCCCAGGGAAAGTCCCTGTATGCCGCTGAGATTCTGGAAAATGATCGGGAAAATTGCTATGAAGCCGAGGAAGATAGCGCCGATAAGCGTAACCTTCGACAGCGAGTTGTTGATAAAGTCCGCCGTGGGCTGTCCGGGTCTGTAACCGGGGATAGCGCCGTTGTTCTTCTTAAGATCATTGGCAATCTGAATGGGGTTATACTGAATAGCCACATAGAAGTAGTTGAAGCCGATTATCAGGAGGAAGTAAAGTACTGCATAAAGCCAGCTTGAAGTGCTGAACAGTTTTACGAAGCCGTCCCAAAAACTCGTTCCTTGACCGTCGATCCCGAAGAAAAAGCAGATAGTGGAGGGAAGAGACATAATGGACATGGCAAATATTATCGGCATAACGCCCGACATTGCCACCTTAATGGGAATATACGAGGACTGACCGCCGTACATTTTTCTTCCCACAACGCGCTTTGCGTACTGAACGGGGATTTTTCTCTCCGCATTGGTCATTAAAACAACCAGAGTGATCATCGCCACGTAAATAATAAGAATAATGGGAACGAGAATAGCATTCTTCATACCGCCGGCGGAAATAGTTCTGAACAAGCCTATTACATCGCCGGGGATACGGGATACTATACCCGCAAAGAGTATCATTGAAATACCGTTTCCGATACCTTTTTCGCTTATCTGATCGCCTAACCAGATTATCAGCGACGCGCCCGCAACAAAACAGCCGACTATGGCTATCGCAGATATAACACCGTCAAATCCATCGGGGTATTTTACAACATCGCCGTTTCTGAGGGTGATGTAAAACGCCACTGCTTGGAAAATCGCCAAACCCAGAGCAACCAGCTTGTTGATCTTGTTCAGCTTTTTCCTTCCTTCGTCGCCTTCCTTGGCAAGTCTCTCCAACGGTTTTATTGCAACCGTGAGGAGTTGGATAATGATCGACGCGTTAATATAAGGCGTGATGGACATTGCGAACAAGGTACCGTTGCTGAGCGAGCCGCCGGTCATCTGATCCCAGTAGGAAAAGAGGTTTCCGCCGCCGCTGTCCATACCCAAAACCGATGATATCCTATCGGTGTTTAAGAAGGGCACAAAGATACTTGCTCCCAAACGGAAAATCAAAATGATAAACAAAGTGTAGAGGATCTTTTTTCTTAAGTCAGCGAGCTTCCAAGCATTTCGGAAAACTTCAAACATCAGATCACCTCAGCCTTTCCGCCTGCGCTCTCAATCTTGGATTTTGCGCTCTCGGAAAACTTGGCTGCCTTAACTGTCAGGGACTTGGTGATCTCGCCTCTGCCGAGAACCTTTACGCCGTCGAAAGTCTTTTTGAGAAGTCCCGCTTCTACAATAGCTGCTTCGTCAATTACCGCGCCGTTATCAAACTTTGCTTCCAGATCGGATACGTTTACGGTAGCGTAAACGGTGGCAAAGTTCTTGTTATTGAATCCGCGCTTAGGGATACGCATGGCAAGCTTGGTCTGACCGCCTTCAAAGCCCGGCTTTACGCCGCCGCCCGAACGAGCCCACTGACCCTTGTGTCCCTTGCCCGATGTCTTGCCCCAGCCTGAGCCGTGTCCGCGGCCGATACGCTTTACTTCTCTGTTTGAACCGGGCGCGGGGGATAATTCGTGTAGCTTCATTTATAAGCTCTCCTTTCCGGTAAAATTATTATTCGTCCGTAACCTCAAGCAAATAGCTTATGGTCTTGATCTTGCCGTTGGTTGCCGCATTGTCGGGCTGTACGGTGGTATCGCCGATCTTGCGAAGACCGAGGGAATTTGCGGTGGCGATGTGACTGTCTTTGCGACCGATCAATGATTTAACCAGCTTTATTTTCTTTGACATTTCGGTGCTCTCCTTTCAGATCAATTGAAGATTTCCTTAACAGTCTTGCCTCTTAAAGCTGCAACCTGCTCGGCATCTCTGAGAGATGTAAGTCCCACCATTGTAGCTCTTACTACGTTACAGGGATTATTGGAACGAAGAGACTTTGTTCTGATATTCTTGATACCCGCCATTTCAATAACGGCACGAACGGGACCGCCCGCGATAACGCCGGTACCTTCGGGAGCGGGCTTCATAAGAACGGCGCCGGCGCCGAACTTGCCTACTACCTCGTGAGGGATCGTGGTGCCCCTAAGGGAAATTTTAACAAGGTTTTTCTTTGCGTCCTCGATTCCCTTACGGATAGCGTCGGGAACTTCGTTGGACTTACCCATTCCAAAGCCTACGATTCCGTTTCCGTCACCTACTACAACGAGCGCGCTGAATTTCATTACGCGTCCGCCCTGAACAGTCTTGCTTACCCTGTTTATGGCAACGACTTTTTCGGAAAGCTCTAATTTTGATGCGTCTATAAGTGCCAAAATTTTTTCCTCCTTCTTAGAAATTCAGTCCGCCTTCGCGGGCGCCGTCTGCCAGCGCTGCTACTCTGCCGTGATATACGTAGCCGGAACGGTCGAATACTACGTCGGCAATTCCTTTTGCCTTTGCCTTTTCCGCAAGCGCGAGACCGACCTTCTTAGCCGCCTCCGCGTTGCCGCCGAAGCCCTCGAAGCCCTTGTCAAGGGTAGAAGCGGAGCAAAGAGTTACTCCCGCCACATCATCGATAAGCTGTGCATAAATATGCTTTGCGGAACGGAAAACGTTAAGGCGGGGGCAGGCGGAGGTTCCGCTTACCTTAGCGCGGACTCTCTTATGACGCTTAATTCTGTTTTCCTTTTTATCTATAATCTTTTTCATTATTTTTCACGCCTCCCTTACTTCTTGCCCTTAGCGGCTTTGCCTTCCTTGCGGCGGACTACTTCGTTGGCGTACTTGATGCCCTTGCCCTTATAGGGTTCGGGAGGACGTATGCCTCTTACTTCCGCGGCAAACTGGCCTACCTTCTGCTTGTCAATGCCCTTGATAATAATCTGGTTGGGCTGGGGGGATTCGATGGTGATATCATCGTTGTCGGATACAACAACAGGATGGGAGAAGCCGAGAGTAAGGTTAAGATCCTTGCCCTGCTTCTGGCATCTGTAACCGACGCCGTTTATCTCCAGCGTCTTGGAAAATCCGTTTGTAACACCCTCGATCATATTTGCGATAAGGGTTCTCGTAAGTCCGTGAAGCGCACGGTTTTCCGCTTCGTCGTCGGGGCGGGTAACATGTACCTCCGCACCGTCAACGGTCACGGTCATCTGAGGCTTAAACTCCTTCGTAAGTGTGCCCTTGGGGCCTTTTACAGTAACCACGCTGCCGTCAACCTTGACCTCAACGCCCGCGGGAACAGCAATAGGCTTTCTTCCGATTCTTGACATATCCTGTTCCTCCTTACCATACAAACGCAAGGACTTCGCCGCCAACATGAGCCGCTCTTGCCGCTCTGTCGGTCATAACGCCCTTGGAGGTGGAAACGATCGCGATTCCAAGACCCTTCATTACCTTGGGCATATCCTTGCTGTTTGAATAAATTCTCAGGCCGGGCTTGCTGACTCTGCGAAGTCCCGTAATTACCTGCTGCTTGTTTTCGGTGTATTTGAGTGTGATTCTGATGATACCCTGCTTATTATCCTCAATAACACGGAAGTTCTTGATGTAGCCTTCGTCGGCGAGGATCTGAGCTATCTGCTTTTTCATGTTGGAGCAGGGGATATCAACAGAGGGGTGCTTCGCGGAATTTGCGTTGCGAATTCTTGTGAGCATATCCGCGATTGTATCGGTGATCTGCATCTTTATGCGTCCTCCTGTATAATAGAGATAGGAAATCGGTAGTCAGCGGCCGCGGCTTTTCGGATACCGAAGCGTTTCAGCATTAACGCCCCGTCCGCGTCACAATAAAATCCCGCCGCTTCGCTCTTGCCGTTTCATGGGTTTATACTTACCAGCTTGCCTTCTTGACGCCGGGGATCTGACCCTTATAAGCAAGCTCTCTAAAGCAAATTCTGCAAATGCCATACTTACGGAGGTAAGCATGAGGTCTTCCGCAGAGCTTACATCTGTTGTACGCTCTTGTGGAGAACTTTGCAGGACGCTGCTGCTTTGCAATCATTGATTTCTTTGCCATTTATAAGCTTCCTTTCAATACCTTTCGGTTACTTAGAGAAGGGCGCGCCCATAAGGGACAGCAGCTCTCTCGCTTCCTCGTCCGTTTTGGCGGTGGTTACGAAATTGATGTCCATTCCGCGGATCTGATCAATTTTTTCGTAATCAATTTCAGGGAAAATAAGCTGTTCTTTAACGCCTACGCTGTAGTTTCCTCTTCCGTCGAAGCTGTTGGGATTTATGCCTCTGAAGTCACGTACACGAGGGAGCGCCACATTGAAGAAACGGTCGAGGAATTCGTACATTGCCTCGCCTCTCAGCGTTACCTTCACGCCGATTATGTTGCCCTCGCGGAGCTTGAAGTTGGCGATAGCCTTTTTAGCCTTACAGATAACGGGCTTCTGACCTGTTATCGCGGAAAGATCAGCCATAATGGCGTCAACCTTTTTATGGTCGTCCTTGGCTTCGCCGCAGGCTACGTTTACAACGATCTTGTCAAGCTTCGGAATCTGCATTACGCTCTTATAGCCGAACTTCTTGAACAGAGCGGGAGCAACGTTTTCCTTATAGTAGGTTTTCATTGTTGACATAATTTTTTCTCCTTACTGCGGGTGACAGCAGGAAGTTACCTTATCCTGCCCTTTCACCTGAGTTTATTTCAAGAATCTGCGTTTTTTATAGCAATCCACACGCTGCTTGTTAACCGTAAGGTTTATTTATACTGCTGCGTTGTGTATTCGGGGCTTTGCCCCGAACCCTACTTCCTTTTTGCAGTGCAAAAAGGAAGCGAAAAAGACATATACGGCTCCGCCGCTCTTTTTTCGGATTGCTGTCGGCACATTAAAGCTGTGCGCCGCAGTGTTTGCAAACTCTTACCTTTTTGTCGCCTTCGATCTTGTGTCCGACTCTGGTAGCCTTATTGCACTTAGGGCAAACGGGCATAACCTTGCAGGCGTAAAGGGGGCCTTCGGCCTTTACTATTCCGCCCAGCTCGCCCTGTCTTCTGGGCTTAACATGCTTTGTAACCATGTTTCTGCCCTCAACGATTACCTTGCCCTCGGAGGGGGAAACTTCCAGCACCTTACCCTTTTTGCCCTTGTCTTTGCCGGAAATAATCATTACCTCGTCGCCTTTTTTAACGTGTAAAGTGTTCATTCCTGCTCCTCCTTAAAGTACTTCGGGAGCAAGGGACAGGATCTTCATGTATTCCTTGTCACGAAGCTCTCTGGCCACAGGTCCGAAAATACGGGTTCCTCTGGGGTTCTTGTCTTCCTTGATCAAAACAGCCGCGTTTTCGTCAAAACGAATATAAGTGCCGTCGTCACGTCTTACGCCTGTGGCGCTGCGAACGATAACGCATTTTACAACGTCACCCTTCTTTACCGTGCCTCCGGGAGCTGCTTTTTTAACGGAAGCCACAACTACGTCGCCGATATTGGCGTACTTTCTGCGTGTGCCGCCTAACACTCTGATACACATAAGCTCTTTCGCTCCTGTGTTGTCAGCCACTTTAAGGCGTGTCTGCATTTGTATCATTGGTTTTTACTCCTTCCGTTATTACTTGCTTCTTTCAAGCACTTCAACAAGTCTCCATCTCTTGTCCTTGGAAAGAGGTCTTGTTTCCATAATCTTTACCTTATCGCCTACGTTGCAGGTATTTTCCTCATCGTGAGCTTTAAGCTTAATGGTGCGCTTGATGATCTTTTTGTACAAGGGGTGGCGAACATTGTCCTTCAATGCCACAACGATGGTTTTGTCCATTTTGTTGCTTACTACAACGCCAACTCTTGTTTTTCTGAGGTTTCTTGTGTTTTCCAAAGTTCGTTCCTCCCCTCTCACTTATTCGCTTCGATTTCGCGCTGGCGGCGAATCGTTTTGACAACTGCGATTTCTTTCTTAACCGCTTTGATCCTCATGGGATTTTCAAGACGGTTTACAGCAAGCTGAAAACGGAGGTTGAACAGTTCCTGTTTAAGCTCGGTTTCTCTTGTGTTAAGCTCCGCCTCGCTCAGCTCTCTGATTTCCTTGGTAGCCTTCATTACTGCTCGCCTCCTTCTTCTTTCCTGACAAACTTGCACTTGATAGGCAGCTTGTGCATGGCAAGACGCATAGCTTCTCTCGCCACTTCTTCGCTTACTCCCGCAATCTCAAACATTACTCTTCCGGGCTTTACAACCGCTACCCAATATTCGGGAGCGCCTTTACCGGAACCCATACGGGTGCCCATAGGCTTCTTGGTTACGGGCATATCGGGGAATATCTTGATCCAGACCTGACCGCCACGCTTAATGTAACGGGTCATGGCGATACGGGCCGCCTCGATCTGGTTGCTGGTGATCCATGCGGGCTCCAAAGCCTGCAAGCCGTAGTCGCCGTAGCATACTACGTTGCCGCGTGTTGCCTTACCGGTCATGCGGCCTCTCTGCACTCTGCGGTGCTTTACTCTCTTAGGAAGCAGCATTAGTCGTTACCTCCTTCTTTTTTCTCTGCTCTGGGGGCGAAATTTCTTCTTTCGCCGCGGTTGCTGCGGTCTCCGCGGTTGGCACGGTCGCCTCTGTCGCGGTTATCGCGGTTGTCTCTGGCTCTTCTTGCGGGCTTTTCGGTCTTCTTTTCCTTGCCGATCTCGCCCTTGAGGACCTCGCCCTTATACAGCCAAACCTTAACGCCGATAATGCCGTAGGTGGTGCTGGCTCTTGCTACGCCGTAGTCAATGTCGGCGCGAAGGGTCTGAAGGGGAATGGTACCCTCGTGATAGCTCTCGGTACGGGCGATTTCAGCGCCGCCGAGTCTTCCGCTTACCTGAGTCTTGATTCCCTTGGCGCCGCACTTCATGGTGCGTCCGATACAGGTCTTCATTGCTCTTCTGAAGCTTACGCGGCCTTCAAGCTGAGAAGCGATGTTCTCGGCGATAAGCTGCGCGTTCATATCACGGTTCTTTACCTCAATGATATTGATGTTTACGGGCTTGCCGTTTGTCATCTTTTCAAGCTCGGTTCTGAGCTTTTCAATCTCCGCGCCCTTTTGGCCGATAACCATTCCGGGCTGTGCGCAGTGAATGTGAATCTTTACTCTTGCGGCGTCACGCTCGATCTCGATATCGGGAATGCCGGCTTTGTAAAGCTTTTTCTTTAAATACTCACGGATCTTAAAGTCTTCAACCAATGTGTCGCCGAAGGTTGCCTTGCCCGCATACCAGCGAGAATCCCAATCCTTGATAACACCCACTCTAAGACCGTGTGGATTAACCTTTTGTCCCATTGTTATCCTCCCTTATTCTGCTTCCTTGACAACCAAAACAATGTTGGATGTTCTTTTTAATATGCGGTGAGCGCTTCCCTTCGCGGCGGGTCTTATTCTCTTAAGAGTAACACCCTCTCCGCACCAGCACTCGGAAACGTAGCAGCTTCCGACGTCCATGTTGTGGTTGTTCTCCGCATTGGCCATAGCGGACTTGAGAAGCTTCATAAGCGGCTCGCTGGCTGCCTTGGGCGTCAGCTTTAACGTAGCCATAGCCACGTCGCAGGGCTTGTTTCTAATAAGATCAAGCACGATCTTCACCTTGCGGGGCGAAATACGAACGTGTTTGAGTTCTGCTCTTGCCTCCATACGTTACTCCTCCTTACTTCTTAGTGGTCTTGCTGCCTACGTGACCTTTAAAGGTTCTTGTGGGAGCAAATTCGCCCAGCTTATGACCTACCATATCCTCGGTAACATAAACGGGAATGTGTTTTCTGCCGTCGTGTACTGCGAATGTGTGTCCTACGAAATCGGGGAAAATAGTGCTTGAACGGCTCCAGGTCTTAAGAACCTTCTTCTCGCCGGACTCGTTCATGGCAAGCACTCTCTTGTAGAGCGCTTCCTGCACGTATGGTCCCTTCTTAATGCTTCTGCTCATATATTTTTTATCCTTTCAATTGCAAGTTAAGTACTTTGCCGCTCTGCGGCAAAGTACGCCTGTTTCGCTTTCCGCTTTTTAGTAAAGGCGACCGAAATTTTGCTTCACAAAATTTCTCAAAAACGACTTTTCGGCTTACGCTTGCTCCTATAATGCGGATAACCGCTGACAAGCGCTTATTAACAATTGCGGTATTATTAAATTTATTTTGATTATTAGGCTTACTTGCCGTTTCTCCTCTTGACAATGAACTTGTCGGTGCTGTTCTTTGTCTTGCGGGTCTTGTAACCCATAGCGGGCTTGCCCCAAGGAGTAACAGGGCCAGGACGTCCAACGGGGGATTTGCCTTCGCCGCCGCCGTGAGGGTGGTCGTTGGGGTTCATTACGGAACCTCTTACAGTGGGTCTTATGCCCATGTGACGGGTGCGGCCGGCTTTACCGATATTTACGTTGGAGTGATCCGCGTTGGAAACAACGCCGATAGTCGCCATGCAGTTATCGGGAACGTTGCGAAGCTCGCCGCTGGGAAGTCTTACCATTGCGTAGCCGTTTTCCTTAGCCATAAGCTGAGCCATATTGCCGGCGGAGCGTACAAGCTGCGCGCCCTTTCCGGGGTGAAGCTCAACGTTGTGGATAACTGTACCTACGGGAATGTTCACCATAGGAAGCGCGTTGCCGGGCTTAATATCGGCGTCGGCGCCCGCTCTTATTTTGTCTCCCACGTTAAGTCCTTCGGGAGCAATGATATATCTCTTCTCGCCGTCTTCGTATTTAACGAGAGCGATGAAAGCGGTTCTGTTGGGATCGTATTCAAGGGTCATAACCTCGGCGTCCATGCCCAGCTTATTTCTCTTGAAGTCGATTATTCTGTACTTCCTTCTGTTTCCGCCGCCCTTGTGTCTTACGGTGATTCTGCCGTAGCTGTTGCGGCCCGAGTGCTTCTTGATTGTTTCAAGCAGACTCTTTTCGGGAGCAACCTTTGACAAACCGCTGTAATCAATAACAGTCATGCCTCTGCGACCGGGGGTCACGGGCTTATAGGTTTTTATAGCCATTTAATTCAACTCCTTACTTAAATCATGCCGTCGAAGAACTCGATGGTTTTGGAATCGGGTGTTATAGTAACGATAGCCTTTTTCCACGCGGTGGTATAGCCTTCGTTTCTGCCCATTCTCTTCTTTCTTCCGCGAACGTTCATGGTGTTGACTTTCTCAACCTTTACGTCCTTGAAAAGCTGCTCTACCGCCTTTTTGATCTCGATCTTATTGGCGGTCTTGGCTACCTTGAAGGTATACTTTCTGTCAGCCAGCGCATCCATGGAAGCTTCTGTGATAATGGGACGGATAATGATGTCCTGTACTGTTTTTTCCATTACGCATATACCTCCTCGATCTTAGCTACGGCGTCCTTTACTACAACAAACTTACTGTAATTAAGGATATCGTACACGTTAAGAGTATTTACCTGAGTTGTCTTAACGCCGGGAATGTTGGCGGCGCTCTTTATAACCTGCTTGTCAACGGTGTCAAGCACGATAAGAGCCTTTCCGTCAACCTTAAGCGCCTTAAGCATATTAACTATGGACTTTGTCTTGAAGCCGTCGGTCTTTATGCTGTCAACAACAACGATTTCATTTTCCTGTACCTTAGAGGACAGAGCGGAAAGGAGAGCAAGTCTCTTTACCTTTTTATTAAGCGTATAGGTGTAGCTTCTGGGCTTGGGGCCGAGAGCGATACCGCCGTGACGCCACTGGGGGCTTCTGGTGGAACCCTGTCTCGCGTGACCGGTTCCTTTCTGTCTCCAGGGCTTTCTTCCGCCGCCGCTTACCTCTGTTCTGGTAAGAGTGGACTGTGTGCCCTGACGCTGATTAGCCAGATAGTTTACAACCGCCTGGTGCATAGCGTACTCGCTGGGCTCGATGCCGAATACCGCGTCGTTAAGCTCAAGCTCGGAGACTGCGTTGCCGTTCATATCGTAAACCGATACCTTTGCCATTATAAATCCTCCTCCCTTAAGCCTTAACCGCGTCGGTGATGCAGACAAGTCCGCCCTTGGGACCGGGAACCGCACCTTTGATCGCGATAAGATTGTTTTCCGCGTCAACCTTTACTACCACCAGATTCTGGACGGTAACGGTTTCAGCGCCCATATGTCCTGCCATTCCCTTGCCCTTGAAAATTCTTGAAGGGCTGGAGCAGGCGCCCATGGAACCCGCCTGTCTTGCAACAGGGCCAGAGCCGTGGGTTTCTTTAAGTCTGTGCTGATTGTGACGTTTGATGGCGCCCTGGAAGCCCTTACCCTTGCTGGTGCCCTTAACGTCGAGATCGGAAGAGCGTCGTGTAGGGAAAGAGTGTGCACGGACG
>CANDLP010000034.1 GCA_947385505.1 uncultured Clostridia bacterium | reverse complement strand
GGAACCGTGCTTTACTGCGGAGAATACGGGGTTATCACTAACGCTTCCCCCGAAGATATTTTGAAGTGGTATAAGGAAATAAACAAGGCGTTTGAGCATTACGGTATCGGACGAGCCGCATGGAGCTATAAGGGAATGAGCTTCGGACTTTCCGACGAGTATATGAATCCTGTTATCGAAGAATTGATTAAGTATCTGTAATACCTGTTCCAAAATAAAATAATCGGTGAAGTTCAACTTCACCGATTATTTTATTTATAATATGTTTATCTTTTCTTAGCCACAAATATTCCTACCGCTGCCGCAATCAGAGGAATAGATATTGCCAGAATACCGGTTGAAACATTTGCGTCCTCGGATTTATCCGATCCGGAGCCGTTAGTATTTCCCGTATTGCCGGTATTTCCGTTTCCGGTAGAACTGTCTGTGCCGATAATCACATCTGGGTCGGTATTCGTGCCGCCCGTTCCCGTATTTGGAGGAGTGGTATTGTCGGAAGAAGGAGGAGTGGCCGGGGCAGGGCTTGTTGTGGTATTATCGTCTTCAAATTCAAATACAAAATCTCCGCCGGATATAACGGGAGTGGTAGTTGCGGCGGGCGGTACAGTCGCTGCGGTTGAATCTGATGTATTTGTTGCCGGAGAGTTTGTGGTGTCGCCGCGCCTTTCGGCGGTAACCAGATATTCGCTGAGATGTCCTGTTTTAAAGCTTACTCTGCTGAATCCGTTTCCGCTTGAGTAAGAGGCAAGCATATCGGTATAGCTTCCGTCGCTGTTGTGACGGTATACGTAAAAGCTGTTTCCCTTTACCTCTGCGGGAAGGTCTATTGCAATGTAAAGCGTGTCCGAAGGCTGTACAGTTTTACCGTTTCGTACAAGAGTTATATCATATGTAGCCGAGTTGGTGGTTTGACCGAGCTTTTTAACCACAAGCTCTGTATTGCTCGCTACCGCCCCCGCTTTAAAGTCAAGCCTTACTCCGGTTTTTTCGTCCATAAGCACTGTCGGCAATATCGATACCTGAGGCGCGGTTGTTGTGGGGGGGACTAATATGGAAGAGTCGGTGTCTCTTGTTTCCTTTGCATTACAGCGTTTGCACTCGCGGGTTTCCTGCCCTTTCTGTTTATCCGTGGCGGGTCTTGTGACCGTCCATGTGCTCCAGTCATGTCCCAGAGCCGGTACGGCTTCCCTTAGCGTATCCTTGCAGTCTTTGTTTTTACAGGGAATTGATATTGAGCCGGCGGAGGTACATGAGGGGGCCTGGGTATATACCGCTTTTGTTCTGTCCCAATCGTGTCCCGTAGCCGGTATTTCGGCGGAATTGAAGCTTACGCGGCAGCTTGAACATATATAGCTCATTACGCCGGGTTCGGTACAGGTAGGTGTTTTGGTAACCTTCTGTTCGTACTTTTCGTGCTTGCACTGATCCCACCGGATAGGTTTCCAGCGTCCGCGGTCTGTAATGTCATTGCCGTCTTTGTCCAGAACTATTGTATTTTTTTCATTGAAATAAAATTCGCCCGTTGGGTTTGTTACCTTGAATTTGAGGGAAAGTACGGTGCCTTTTATTATGTCAAGGTCGCTGCTTTGACTGAATAATATGTATCCGTTTCCGGCTTTTGAATCGTCGATAGGCTGTTTGCTGCCGTCGTCGGGCACATAGCTGAAGTTTCCGGTATCAAAACCGATTTCAAAGTTCAGCTTGCTGATCCTTGTATTTCTCAGAGGGCTTACAATTACTTTAAGAGTCAATTCCTTGCCGGCTTCGGGAACCGACGGATCGGTTTCCATATCAACCTTATAAAGATTAGGCTCGCTTGCCGCGGGCAAAACTGCCGATTCGTTTGTTTGTGACGCGTCGGCGGCATAAGCGTTAACGCATACCGTGCTTGCCGCTATTGCTGCGGCCGCCGCAAAACAGGCGGCTTTTTTCAAAAATTTCACTTAAGGTTCTCCTTTTACGATTTTTTGAAAGGTTTTCAAAAATTTTCTTTAAAATTATATTGAGTTTTTTTGTAGAAAGATCAAAATGTACTTAATAATATTATACGCATTTGGTGCGCCGACATATAAGTTAAATATACCACAAAAATGTAAAAAAGTCAATATAATTGAGTAAAAAAAGAAAAAAGTTGGTTTTTTGTTCACTGCAAAGCAAAATCTGAACAAAAGAAAAAATGTTCAGATTTTTTAAAGATATGAACTGCGTTTCGAGATGAGGATTTGACGTATTTTTCGTCAGCCTGACGGGACAGTATGCTACTCGCTTAGGAGCAGCTTGTCTATTTCAATATGAGAGCTGAACTTAAACTTGGCGTTTTTCAGATATTCGCCGAAATTTTTTTCAACTTTTTTCCAGAGATTGTAATCATAATGTCTTATCGTTTTTTCCAGCAAAAAAGGATCGGCTCCGTATTTGAAAACCGTCTGTTTTACAGCCGATTCCATTCTTTTTATGACAGCGTCGCCGCAAAGCTTTTCCAATTCATCGTTTTCATTTTCGTATCTGCCCTTGGGAGGGGAAAGAAAACGTCCGCCGGAGCGCAGGTCAACGGTAAACACCAATTGATCGTTTTCAAAGGAAGGCTTTATTGTTGTTTTAATGTTAACAAGTCCCACCGATATTTTTTCGTCCTTATAATCTACCGTTACCGTACCCGTTTCGGTTTTGCAGCTTAATATCCGTAGTCCCGACATTACCTCAATATCAACTTCATCCACCGCTTTACCCTCGCTTATCAGCACGCCTCCCGATATCTCCAGGGTTTTTCCGTCTTCGGACGCGTCGCTTTGTGTGCTGTCAAGAAGTCTTAATCTGGGAAGGGCTGAGCTTTGTCTTACTGTCTGCAAAGAGGTGAACAGCTCAAGCGCGTTGGGGAGAGCGACTATTCCGCTTTTCTCCGCATTTGTGAGAAGGAATTTTAATTTTTGGGTTGAAACGATGCCTTCGCTGAATTTCACTTCCAAAACCTTTTCCGCTTCCTCTTCCGCTACTGTCACCAGCATATCAGGGTGGCTCTGAAAAAAGCTTTTGGTGAAATCCATTACCTTTTCCACCGAATGTTCCGCCGCTTCCTTTCCTATTACTATAAATTGGGTAACGCCCAGCATCATTTCCCTTCCGCAGCGGAAGGCTGCGTCCTCAAGGGCGGCGTATACGTTGTCCCCCTCGCCTTTTGAAGTCAAAACATTGGGCTGGGAGTTGTCCACAAGAGTTCTTCCGCCTATTCCGGTGGGGTTGTAATACTGGAATATCACCTTGTATTTTTCCTCTTTATAATCTACGCCGATAGCTAATATTATAGCCTTCTCGTTAAGCTCTGTGTGCGGTACGCAGCCTGACAAAGCGCCCAATATGCTCAAAGAAAAAAGAAAAAGCAGCACATGCGCCGATAATTTCCCGATACCTTTTTTATACATTTGCCTTAGCTCCTTTATTTTTTTTATTCGAGCCGGTTTTTGCCGTTATCAGCGCAATCAGCGGGAAAAATACCCCGCAGGTTATCATTGGTATGCCGCATGTTAGAATTGCGGTCACCGCTATAACAAAATCCGTGCTTCCGCCGAAGATCATGGCTGCCGCCGCCGTTATCACAAGGCATATGAGGGCGGCGATAATCCCCGCTTTTTTTCCCGCCAGGCGGTCAAATGCTGTTCTTGTGCAGAGCGTTCCCAGCGTTATTTTTATTATACACATCAGCGTCCATACCGCCACGTCTATACCGTCGAGCCTTTGAAACAGCACTATATTGGAAAGGGCGGAAACAGTATAAAAGGGGAAATTGGTGCTTCCCACAAAAGGTCCCAGCAATAATATTTCAAGCAGGTACATAAGCTCAAGAATAATCATTACCGCAGGCACATACAGGTAAACGGCACGCTGGGATTTTTCCGAAACATGTTCCGCTAAAACGGAAAAATAAATTATTTCCGAATTGCTTCCTATTTGTTCCGCCACCTCTCCCCAGAAATCGCCGCCGCGGTCTATAAAGTTAGGGTAGAGCCATTTTGCGTCGAACATATCCCAAGTGCTTATTGAAACTAAAATAAGAAAACCCACAAACACAGCGGCGAAAATAACACCGCTTCTTGCCGCGGCCTGTATTCCCTTCCACACCGCGAAAGCACAGACGATAAGCGGCAGGATTATAAGAAGATAGTCGGGCGCTTGTCCGAAAATGGTGCTGGATGCGTAAAATTTCATTCGGCACATGGAGGATATGGAGGCAACTACTGTAGAAACCGTGAGAAGTATTGTATAGATCCAGCCCAAGGCCTTATTTCTCTCTGTTATTATCCCCAGAGCGCTTTTTCCCGGATATTTAGCCGAAAGGCATATAAGAGGGATATACTGTACAAACAATATGGCGTAGGCGGTAAGAATAACCGTAAACCTCTGCATACCGTATTGTACGGTGGTTAAGGGAAAGTTCATCGCTTCCGAAAAAAGTCTTGAAGCTACAAGCAGCACCGCCAATTGTATATAACTTATTTTTTTTATTGATGTTAACTGCACCTGTTGTTCTCCTGTTCAATATTGTTTTCAGCGGTTCATATGGTTTTCTTCATTCATTTCACCAATGTTGACTCCCGCCAGATCCTGAACCCGATAATCATTTTCCGACATTTTACGCCAGCCTCTCCTTATAATAAAGTCTCGGAGCGCCTTTGGAGAGAACGGTGAAAGCGGCGCGGTGTGGGGAACTCCGTAGCTTTCCTGAGAGCAAAGCTTGATGGCTATTATTGCGGACAGTATCGTTATGCCGAAAAGCCCCCAGATGCCGCCCACTATTATATAAGCGAAGCGAAGCACCGCTATGCTGTCGTACAGGTCGGGCACCACAAAGCTTGTTATGGCGGACATTGCCACCATAAGCACCATGGGCGCTCCCACCAATCCTGCGGATACCACGATATCACCTATTACAAGACCTCCCACAATGGAAACGGCGTGACCTATGTTTGTGGGTATACGAAGTCCCGCTTCCCGCATTATTTCGTAAAACATATGAATCAGAAGACATTCGGGAAGCAGAGGGTAGGGCGTGTCCTGAATACTTGTCGCCAGATTAAGCAGCAGCGCTTCGGGAAATAGTTCCGGGTTAAAATTTGCCAGCGCCACATAAAAACCGGACACAACGGTGGCGAATATAATCGCCATATATCTTATAACTCGGATAAAAGCGGCAAATACCGGTCTTCCCGTATAATCGTCGATCACCGAGAAGTTTTCCATAAAAAGCTTAGGGACGAAAAGGGCAAAAGGCGTGCCGTCCACAAGCACTCCCACCTTGCCCTCGTGAAGCTTGGCGGTAAACACGTCGGGGCGTTCGGTGGCGCCTACCTCGGAAAAAAGCTGATTTCCGGGGTTTTCCAAAAAGGGCTGAATATATCCGCCTTCGAGAATTGTATTCAGAGGAAGCTGTTTAAGCTTTTTTTCCACTTCCTTCACGAGTTTTTTGTCCGCCACGTTTTTTATATAGCAAAGGCATACGTCGGTATTTGACATATCTCCGAGAGTCATCATTTTAAATACCAGATCGGTATTTTTCATTCTCCGTCTTACGAGAGAAACATTTGTCCTGACCACTTCCACAAAGCCGTCGCGGCTGCTTCTGACGTTGCTGTGGGTAGAGGGCGGCTCTACCGAGCGGGAAGCATAGCCCTGCACTCCAATAGTAACTGCGTGATCCAGTCCGTCCACTAAAATTGCCACAAATCCAGACATGATATTTTCACATATGTCGGAATAGGTATCCGCTTGTTTTTGTTCACCCGCTATAATAAGTCCGTTCTCAAGGGTTCGGACAAGGCTTTCAAAAGGCATTTCAGCGGTCAGAGTATTTAAAGGCTGAAAGATCAGCTCCGCCATTGTATCGGTGCTGGTCATTCCTTCGCAGAATACTATGCAAATGCGGTGTCCGCCGATTTTGGCGTATTTTATTGTCAGGTCGCTGCTGTTAGACATAACGGTTCTGAGGTTTATTATATTTTCATCGAGAGATGGGGTTATGTTTTGTTGTTTCAGCTCCATTTTAAAGGTCCTTTCGGTTTTTCTTTTGTATATTTTAACCTGAGATTGGAATTTAATACGCGGGGATAAAAAAAGTAACAAAAAATTGCCAAAAAAACGAAAGAAAAATCAAAAACTATTGCAATGCCAACGTTTTTATGGTAAAATAATTTGTATATATCCGGCGCGCCGTTTATTGCGGCGGTGTTGATTGTTTTAAGGAGGCGTTAAATGGCAAAGATAGACAAAGCTGCCCTTGATCATATCGCAGAGCTTTCAAAGCTTTCGTTTACCGATGAGGAATCGGAAAAAATGATTGAACAGATGAGCGATATAATAACTCTTATGGATACAATAAGAGAAATAGATATACAGTACGACGACACCAAGGACAATAACCAGATCGCTTACTCCCAATTGAGAGACGATAGAGCCAAAGAATCTTTTCCCGCCGAAAAGCTGCTGAGCAACGCTCAAACGGGCGGCGACGGAGATTGCTATGTGCTGCCTAAGATGATGGAATGACTGGTGTACCGTCCCACTAAAATTGACATATCCGCTTGCCCTTTTTTCCATACGCTTCGTTGTCGTACTCAACTTGCGCCGGCAAGCCTTCGTCCTTCGCCTTGCGTATGGAAAAAATATTATGCCAATTTTGAATGGGATGGCACACTGGGGCGAATCTGAAAACAAAGCAATTCAGTGCATTTTCGCTGAATGTGTGGCGGTTTTAAGGTAAAAAACACAGGAATACAAAAGTATTCCGAGCATTTTTGAGGCAGAAAGCGTCCGCAGTCAGTAGAAATTATGCTAATTGCGACTTTTCAGATAGCCCATAATACCAATTTCTTTTTGAACTGTGGATATTACGTCAGTTCAAAACGGGATTGGCATAAGGTGTAAATTATTTGATTATCAGGAAGGATAAGCTTTTATGGATATTAAGAAAATCACTCTTTCCGCGCTCCGAAAGTCCCTTGACGAAAAACAGATCAGTGTCCGCGAGCTTTGCGGAGAATATTACAGAGCAATAGAAAAGGACGAGGAAAGCATAGGCGCCTTTATCACTCTCACCAAAGAAGAGGCGGAGAAGGCGGCGGAGAAGGCGCAGTCCCGTATAGACAGAGGTGAAGCGGCTTTCCTGACCGGTATTCCCTTGGCAATAAAGGACAATATCTGCACCGACGGAATAAAAACCACCTGCGCTTCAAAAATGCTTGAGGACTTTGTCCCCCCCTATGACGCAACGGTTATCGAAAAACTTAAAGCGCAGGACTATGTAATAATAGGCAAAACCAATATGGACGAATTCGCCATGGGGGGCGCTACTCAAGCCTCTTATTTTAAGCGCACCCATAACCCCGTTGATTCGAGCCGTGTTCCCGGAGGTTCTTCGGGAGGCTCTGCGGCGGCGGTGGCGGCAGGGTTTGTTCCCGCTTCCTTAGGTTCGGATACGGGAGGCTCCATAAGACAGCCGGCGGGCTTTTGCGGTGTAACCGGCTTAAAACCCACTTACGGTCGTGTGAGCCGTTACGGTCTTGTGGCGTTCGGAAGTTCCCTTGACCAGATAGGTCCTATCGCCAACACCGCCGAGGACTGCGGCGCGATTCTTAATGCGATAGCGGGGTGGGACGAAAGGGACGCGACTTCGGCAAGGCTGCCCCGAGAGGATTTCAACGCAAAGATAGGGCAGTCTGTAAAAGGCTTAAGAATCGCTCTTCCGAAAGAATTTTTCGGCGAAGCGACGGATACGGAGGTTAAGGAAGCGGTTATGAAGGCCGCTAATGATGTTGAGTCTTTGGGTGCGGTTTTGGTAAGCTGTGAAATGCCTTCCTTAAAATACGGCATTCCCGCTTATTACCTTATAGCCTGTGCGGAAGCGGCTTCAAATTTGTCTCGGTTCGACGGTATAAAATACGGTCTTCGCGGCGAGGGAAAAAGCTATGGGGAAATGATTCTTGACAGTAGAAACAAGGGTTTCGGCGAAGAGGTAAAAAGACGTATACTTTTAGGGAATTACGCGCTTTCCAGCGGATATTTCGACGCTTATTACAGGAAAGCCTGCGCTTTGAGACAGCGGATAAAGGCAGAATATGAGGCGATATTTGAAAAGGCTGACATTATATTGACGCCTACTGCGCCTTCTGTGGCGTTTAAGATTGGTTCGGACGATACTGATCCGGTTAAGATGTATACGGCTGATATGTTGACTGTGCCTGTTAATATTGCGGGGTTGCCTGCTATATCGGTTCCTTGCGGGAGGAATGGGGATAATATGCCTATTGGAATGAGTATTGTGGGGAAAAGGTTTGATGAAAGTACTTTGATTCAGGTGTCGGACGCCTATGAAAAAGCAGTGAGATAAAAAAAGAAAAAGAAAAAGCGGCGAAGCCGCCAATGTCTTTTTCGGTTCCTTTTTGGATACCAAAAAGGAACCGGGGTTCGGGGCAAAGCCCCGATGCTGCTGCAAGGAAATAGAAAACTATCTGTATTTTTGGCGCGTAAAAACTCACAGAGAAGCAAGCGAAGCGTTGCTTCGGACGTAATGAAGCTTTTTTAGATTTAATTCTTTATAATTCCGTGCTTGGGGCAAGCCCAAGCAGTAGGGCAAGTTCCGATTTGGAACAGGGGAAGCCCTCTCTTGCAGGGCTTCCCCTCTTGAAAAAAGCCCCGCAGGGGCTTTTTTCAATTCACCCCTTTCGGAGCGCCCTTCGGCATTAAGAATTTCGCCCTCTGCGGAGGGCGACCAAAGGGGCTTTGCCCCTTTGGAAACCCCACCACCCTTTGAAAAGGGTGGACCCAAACTTCAATAGCTAAATCTATAACAATTCTTTTAAACAGAGGAAAGGTCACAAGCATGAAACTGTACCCAACAATCGGTCTTGAAATACACGCAGAACTTTTAACAAACTCAAAAGTGTTCTGCTCCTGCTCCGCCGAATTCGGAGGAGACCCCAACTCCCGCTGCTGTCCCGTATGCAGCGGCCTTCCCGGCACCCTTCCTGTACTGAACCAAAAAGCGGTGGAATATATAATAAAAGCCGGATATGTAATGAACTGCGATATCAGCGCCTTTACCAAATGGGACAGAAAGAATTACTTCTACCCCGACCTTCCGAAGGCATATCAGATAAGCCAAATGCCCCGCCCCGTTTGCCTTAACGGTTACGTTGACATAGTATCCGAAGGCACGGAAAAAAGGATCAGGATAAACCGTATCCACCTCGAAGAAGACGCAGGGAAACTTATCCACGACGAGCGCACCAAACAAACCCTCGCCGATTACAACCGCTGCGGAATACCCCTTATCGAAATAGTGACCGAGCCTGATTTCCACTCGGCTTCCGACGTTACCGCCTTTGTGGAAAAAATACGGCTCCTGCTCCAATACGCGGGAGTGTGCGACGGAAGAATGGAACAGGGCAGCCTTCGCTGCGACGTAAATATTTCCCTCGCCGAAAAGGACGCCGAAGAATTGGGCACCAGAGCGGAAATAAAAAACCTTAACTCCGTAAGGGCGATCGGAAGAGCGATAGAGTACGAAATTTACCGCCAGAGCGAACTTATCGAAGGCGGCGCAAAAGTCGTACAGGAAACAAGGCGTTTCGTCGACGGAAGCGGCGAAACCGTGGCTATGCGTTCCAAAGAGGACGCGCAGGACTACCGCTACTTCCCAGATCCCGATATCCCTCCCATTATTTTTACGGAAGAGGAGATCGAGGAGATAAAAAGCTCTGTCCCCGAAATGCCCGAATCCCGCAAAGCCCGCTATGTAAAAGAATACGGTATCGCCGAAAAGGACGCCGACTCCATAATAAACAACAAGCTCGTCTGCTTCTTTTTTGAGGAAGCGGTAAAGGCGTATAACAGCCCCAAAAGCATAGCCGCCTTTATACTTGTGGAGCTTATGAGAAGGATAAACTTAGGCGAAGCGGATATGAATAATCTCCCCTTTGAAGCAAAAGATTTTGCCCGCCTTGTGGAGATAATGGACGGGAATAAGATAAACAAGAGCCATGGGAAAAACGTTCTCCGTTCAATGTTGGAAAGCGGAAAAACGGCTGATGCGGTGTGCGATGAAGAAGGTTTGTGGATAAAGGAAGACCTCGGACAGGCGGAGGAGGTTATCGATAAAATACTCGCTGATAACCAAAAGGCGGCGGATCAGTACAGAAGCGGAGAACAGAAGGTGTTCGGATTTCTTATGGGTCAGGCGAACAGACAGCTTAAGGGAAAGGCTTCGCCTAATTCTATAAAAGAAATTCTTGAAAGAAAGCTTAAGGGTTGACTTTAAGGCTGACTTAAAGGCTAAAGGTTGACATTTCCGAAAAATATTAAAAGCGAGGTATTATATGGCTCTTCCCGACTTTAAAAAAACGGCTCAGGATAAAACGGCGGTGCCTGAATGGGCAAAATATCTTAAAGAGGGCGAATTTATAAGCCGTTCCGTAACCTATAAGTGCAGGGCGTATCTTGATCTGTTCGACGAATACGTTTATCCCTGTACCGAAACAGGGGACATTAAATATTACGTTTTTGATCCCGTAAAACACGGGGCTGATCCCGATAAAAAATATTCCGTTGTTATGTTCCTTCACGGGGCAAGCAATTCCCTTATGGGGAAGGACTGCGTAATGTGCTGCGGCGCGGAGCAGTATGCTTCGCCGAAATATCAGGAGGAAATGGGCGGGGCTTATATAATCGTGCCTTGCGCCAATGAAAAGCGGTTGGAGAACGGGGATATAGAGGGTACTTGGGGGGATACAAGGTTACCTTACCATATACCTGTTAAGGCGATATTTGATAAGGTTGCGGATAAGAATAGGGATAATATCGGGAAGAAGTTTGTTTTGGGGGCGTCTTCGGGGGGGTACTTTACTTGGCGTTTGTTGGAAGAGTATCCCGATTATTTTGACGGGGCTGTGCCGATAGCTTCGGGGTATGTTCCTGATGAGGAGTCGCTTTTAAAGATTGGGGAGAGTAAGAGCAGGATTTTGGTTATGCACGGGAAACATGATGAAATGGCGGATTTTGACAGGTGTATAGCGCCGTTTTTGGGGGTATTTGAAAGGATGGGGAATTGTGAGTTGTTTTTGCCGGAATGGGTTTATAATGGGGACGGAGGAGTTGCTTCGGTGTTTTATGGGTTTGAGATGGGGCAGCATTGTATGATAAATTGGGTGCAGGCGAATCTTGTGTTTGATGACGGGAGGGTTGCTGATGAGAGACTACCGGGGGGCGTTACGGGGTGGATCAGGAAAATTGCGGAAATAAAATAAAGAAAAAGAGAAAAAAATAAAAAAGCGGCGAAGCCGCCAATGTCTTTTTTGGTTCTTTTTTGCACTGCAAAAAAGAACTGGGGTTCGGGGCAAAGCCCCGATGCTGCGCGGCAAAAATAATGAACTATCTATAAATTTGGCGCGTTAAAACCTACAAAGAAGCGAGCGAAGCGTCGCTTCTGGCGTAATGAATACCGTGCTTGGGTCAAGCCCAAGCAGGGGGGCAAGTTCCGATTCGGAACAGGGGAAGCCCTCTCTTGCAGGGCTTCCCCT
>CANDLP010000033.1 GCA_947385505.1 uncultured Clostridia bacterium | reverse complement strand
ATCGTATTCACCGCCGAGGACGCGGAAAGCTGGAAGGCAAGAGGGGAAAAGGTGGTTCTGGTTCGTCTTGAAACTTCTCCCGAAGATATCACCGGTATGAAGGCGGCTCAGGGTATCCTGACCGTAAGAGGCGGTATGACCTCTCACGCCGCCGTTGTTGCCAGAGGCATGGGCACCTGCTGCGTATCCGGCTGCTCCGAAATCGCAATGGACGAGGAAAACAAGAAGTTCACCCTTGCGGGCAAGGAATTCCACGAAGGCGATTGGATCTCCATTGACGGCTCAACCGGTAACATTTATGACGGTGTTATTGATACCGTTGACGCAACTATTGCGGGCGAGTTCGGCAGAATTATGAACTGGGCCGACAAGTACAGAAAGCTTAAGGTAAGAACCAACGCGGACACTCCCGCCGACGCCAAGAAGGCAAAAGAGCTGGGCGCTGAGGGTATCGGTCTTTGCCGTACCGAGCATATGTTCTTTGAGGCTGACAGAATCGCGGCGTTCCGTGAGATGATCTGCTCCGATACCGTCGAGGAAAGAGAAGCCGCTCTTGAAAAGATTCTGCCTTATCAGCAGAGCGATTTCGAGAAGCTTTACGAGGCTCTTGAAGGCAACCCCGTTACCATCCGTTTCCTTGATCCTCCTCTCCACGAGTTTGTTCCCACCGATGAAGCCGATATCAAGAAGTTGGCTGAGGCGCAGGGCAAGTCGGTTGAGACCATAAAGAATATAATCACTTCTCTCCATGAGTTTAACCCCATGATGGGCCACAGAGGCTGCCGCTTGGCGGTAACATACCCTGAAATCGCAAAGATGCAGACCAGAGCGGTTATCCGTGCAGCCCTCAACGTTAAGAAGGCTCATCCCGACTGGACTATCGTTCCCGAGATCATGATTCCTCTGGTAGGCGAGATCAAGGAGCTTAAGTACGTTAAGGACGTAGTTGTAGCGGTTGCCGATGAGGAGATCAAGAACGCCGGCAGCGACCTTAAGTATGAAGTGGGTACCATGATAGAGATCCCCAGAGCGGCTCTCACGGCCGACGAGATCGCTAAGGAAGCCGAGTTCTTCTGCTTCGGCACCAACGACCTGACCCAGATGACCTACGGCTTCTCCCGTGATGACGCGGGCAAGTTCCTTAACGCTTACTATGACGCAAAGATCTTCGAGAATGATCCCTTTGCTAAGCTGGATCAGACCGGCGTAGGCAAGCTTATGGAAATGGCTATCAAGCTGGGCAAGGCTACTCGTCCCGAAATGCATATCGGCATTTGCGGCGAGCACGGCGGCGATCCTACTTCCGTAGAGTTCTGCCATCAGTTGGGGCTCACTTATGTTTCCTGCTCACCTTTCCGTGTGCCTATTGCAAGATTGGCTGCGGCGCAGGCGGCACTCAGATAATTTTTGAATAAATAAAATGACCACTCCGGCTCGGTTGAGTCGGAGTGGTTTTTGTGTTGACTAAGACAGTATTATACTATAGCAATCCAAGAAAAGAATAAATAGCGGCGAAGCCGCACCTGTTTTTTTCGCTTCCTTTTTGGACACCAAAAAGGAAGTGGGGTCCGGGGCAAAGCCCCGAATACGCAACGTAATAATATAAAAGCTTTTTGATTAACAAGTTGAGTGTTATTCTTTTTGCGGATTGCTATAATAACCATTTGGATTTTATCCACAAGCCAAATACTTCGCGAAGCCGAAGTACAGCCGCAGACGGTGGTTATTTAATTTCAATACAATGAATGAGGGCGCTTCTCTCTCGCCATATCGCTAAAGCGGCATGGCATTCTATTAGTATTACACAGCTAAAGTCAATCACGGCTTTTATAGGGGGAGTAAATTTTCATCCTTTACTTTTTAGGGGAGCTGTGATATAATTAATACTAATCTCTTTTTGAACTGTGGGATTAGTGTTTCGGGTGCAATCCCATTTTGAACTGTGGGTATTACGTCAGTTCAAAATGGGATTGGTATAAGTATGACAAAAGCAGAACAACAAATTTGAATTTTACGGTAATATAAAATGAAGAAAAAATCAAAATTATTGAAAATAATAAAAGGTACAGCTTTGTCTTTACCGATACTGCTTATTGCTTTCTTTTTGATTAGAGCGGTTGGTAAAATGACTCTTAATCAAACTCCGCTGGGCGGAATCAATGAGTCTATGTATGTTGATATTAACGGTACAGAGCAGTGGATTAACATATATGGTCAAGATTTGAACAATCCTGTTTTGTTGTATTTGCACGGAGGCCCGGGTTCAGCAACAAGTCAGATTGATTATGTGATCACAAGAAAATGGTCAGATGTGTATACGGTAGTTACATGGGATCAACGCAGCTGCGGGAAAAGTTATGATGCTTCTCAAAATGATATCGTCTTGACAAAGGAGATGTTTTTAACCGACGGAAAGGAATTAACAGAATTTATTTTAGAGTACCTTTCAAAAGATAAAATAACAATTCTCGGACATTCGTGGGGTTCAATTTTTGGAGCAAATTTAGTGCTTAAATATCCTGAATATTACGACTGTTTTATCGGGGCAGGACAGCTTGTTGATTTTTTAGATAATGAAGAAGCATTTAAACAAGAAGCGTTATTATGGGCAGAAGGTGATGAAGAAGCATTACAGTTAGTGAATAGGTTAACACCCGATAATACCACAGCCGAATACTTTGCTGTTAAGAATACAATAATGCAGAAATACGGTTATGATATGATGGTTAATGGTGCGGACTATAATTTGATTTCAACGGTAATATTTAATCCGAATTATTCTATTGCTGATTGGATAAATTACTTTAACGCGGATATGAGTTCATACTTAGAATTTTCTTCATCGAAAGAATTTGCATCGTTTTCGTTGAAAACCAGAGTCGATTATAATGTGCCATTTTATAATATAAACGGTGATATGGACTATCAAACGAATTATAAATTGGCAAAAAAATATTTTGATGAAGTAAATGCACCATATAAGCAGATGTTTTTGATGGAAAATATGACGCATGGGTTATTGGAATCCGATTCGGAAGGTTTTTCTGAAATTGTTCATAAAATCGCAGAAACAGAGAGGTCAAAGGTAATGTAATACTAATAACCATAATTATAGATATGATCAAAGCCTGTTAAAAAAATCGGAAAACCGAAAATTTTAACAGGCTTTGATCAATTATAAATTTACCCTTCCTATTTTAAAAGCAAAAACAACATAAAACAATCCGTTATTTTTTATTGACTTTAACCCTGCAATAGTTGTCCAAAAATTCATTTAAGCATTCCAACGGATCCTCTCCGTCGATTTTGACCTTGATATTCACTCTTCCCGTCATATTAAGCGCCACTCTGTTTCCCATATTATCGCCGCATTTGCCGATCATCTCAATATCAGGCTTTTCCGTATAAAACAGCAGATTATCCCCGCTCTGAACTATCTCTTCTATTCCTGCCATTTCTGCTTGTGTTCTTAAAAGGGCTATTCTTACAAGTCCGTACACGGATTTTGGAACATCGCCGTAGCGGTCTATAAGCTCATCGGTAACGTCCAGCATATCCTGTTCGTTTTTTATCGATGCTATTTTGCGGTAACAGGTAATGCGCTGAGCGGAGCTTGGAATATAGCTTTCGGGAATATAGGCGTTTATTTTTATATCCACCAGACATTCTTTTGAAGCTTCCGGCGCTTTTCCGTTTTCTTCAAGCCCCTGTTCCTTTACCGCTTCGTCCAGCAGCTTAAGATACATATCGTAGCCTACAGCCGTAAGATGCCCCGACTGGCTTGCACCCAGAATAGAACCGGCTCCGCGTATTTCAAGATCCCTCATGGCTATGCGGAAACCGCTGCCGAACTTTGTAAATTCCCTTATTGCGTCCAGTCTTTTTGTAGCCACCTCAGACAGAACCTTGCCCCTTTTGAAGGTAAAATATGCAAAGGCGCGCCTGTTTGTGCGTCCCACTCTGCCTCTGAGCTGATGAAGCTGCGCAAGCCCCATATTTTCAGCGCCCTCGATTATGAGCGTGTTGCAGTTGGGCACGTCCACGCCCGTTTCTATAAGAGTGGTGCAGACTAAAAGGTTTATTTCTCCGTTTAAAAGCTTGCTCCACACCTCCAGCAGCTCGTCCTCCTCCATTTTTCCGTGAGCAATGCCTATGGACGCTTCGGGCACAAGCTCGTGAAGCTTTGCGGCGCAGTTGGTAATACTTTCCACACGGTTATGAATATAGTATACCTGTCCGTTTCGGCGCAGCTCCTTGCTTATGGCGGAAGCGACTATTCCCCAGTCGTGCTCCATTACATAGGTGGTGATAGGCTGCCTGTCCTGTGGCGGAGTCTCTAAAACGCTCATATCCCTTATGCCTGTCATTGCCATATTTAAGGTACGGGGAATAGGCGTGGCGGATAATGTCAGGATATCCACGCCCGAAAACATTTCTTTAAAGCGTTCCTTGTGCGCTACTCCGAATCTTTGTTCCTCGTCTATTATCACCAGCCCCAGATCTTTGAATTCCACGTCCTTCTGAACCAGTCGGTGAGTTCCTATGACCATGTCCACAGAGCCCTTCTTAAGGTTTTCGAGGGTCTGCTTCTGCTCCTTTGCCGTAACAAAACGGGAAAGCAGCGCTATTTTTAACGGGTAGCCTTCCATTCGTCTTAACACCGTCTGGTAATGCTGCCATGCGAGAACGGTGGTGGGGCAAAGCAATGCGCATTGTTTTCCGTCGTTTACGCACTTGAACGCCCCGCGCAGCGCCACCTCGGTTTTTCCGAAGCCAACGTCGCCGCAGAGCAGTCTGTCCATCGGCGAGCTTTTTTCCATATCGGATTTTATTTCGGCGGCACACCTTAACTGGTCGTCGGTCTCTACATAGTTGAAGCGGTTTTCAAACTCCTCCTGATCCCTGTTGTCGGGAGAAAAGGCAAAGCCTTTGCTTTTCAGCCGCTTGGCGTAAAGCTCTGTAAGCTCCTTAGCCATCTCTTTTGCCGCCGCTTTTGCCTTGGTTTTTGCCTTCTGCCACTGATCGGTATGAAGTTTCGACAGCTTTACGGCGGTTGTGTCCGCGCTGCCTATATATCGGGACATAAGGTCAAGCTGAGTTACTGGTACGTACAGCACGTCGGTGCCCGCATATTTTATCCTGATGTAATCTTTGCTTACCCCGCCGTCCCTTATATTTTCCACGCCCTCAAAAACTCCGATTCCGTATGTGTTGTGAACCACAAGATCCCCCACGGCTATCTCGTCCAAAGAATTGATGATCTCCGCTTTTTTCCTTTTAGGGGCGCTTTTTCTGATGCTTGTCACAGCCGTATGGGATAAGCATACGTATTTCGCGTCGGGGTAATCGAAACCTGCAGACAGCATTCCCGGAAAGACGGTTATAACGTCTTTTACCGGTTTATTGCTGTTGGGTGAATAATCCGCCCTGAAACCGTCTGCTGTCAGATCTTCCGCCAAGGTCCTTCCCGCCTTTTCGGTACCCGCAAATAAGGATACAGAATAGCCGCTGTCCTTGTAATCGGCAAGCTGTTCCTTTAAAACGCCGTATTCGCCGCCCCAGAGAGAAACGGAATTAGCCTGCATGGGGATGATCTGATCCAGTTCTATGCCGCCGCCTCTGATAAAGTTATCCAGATAAAGCCGTAATTTTTCGTGCAGCTTTTCGGCGTATTCCCCTTTGGTAAGGCAATACCTTTCAAGCCCTCTGCACAGTGTGCCTTCCTCAAACAGAGTTTTAAGCTCTTCCGTGTGCTGAGCCGCCGAGGCGCGGAGCGTTTCATTACAGCCCGTATTTTCACAAACCACAACGGTTTTTACATAATCAAAAATACTTTCGGGTTTTTCACAGCAAAGGGGGAAATATTTGTCTCCCATAAGGGTAAGTCCGCCCCTAAGTCTTTCAATATCCCGATTAAGCTTTTTGATCGACTTTTCGGAATTTTTTCCTTTTTGTATGGATATAAGCCCCCGTATTTTTTCAATAAGCTCATCACTGCCGAAGAGAAGCTCGGTGTTTGGGGCTATTCTTATTTCGTCGATATCCTCGGTTCGGCGCTGGGTTTCAGTTTCAAAATAAGACATTCGGTCTATTTCATCGTCCCAGAACTCTATTCTTATCGGCTTTTCGCTGTTTACAGGGAAAATATCAAGAATAGAACCGCGCACCGATATCTGACCGCGTCCCTCTACCGCGTCAAAACGGGCAAAGCCCGCTCCCACGAGTTTCTCCGTTAATTTTGGAAGATTGTGCTCCGAGCCTTTTTTCAAGATCACCGAATTTTCCATGATTTGTTTTTGGGACAAGGTAAGCTGAACGGCGGAGTCGGGAGAACAGACCGCCATGGGTATACTTCCCTCCGAAAGCCGATAGAGAACCTCTATTCTTTTTCTTGTATACTCTCCCGACACCGCCTCCGCGTCGCCTAACGTCATATCCTTGGCGGGGAACAAAAGGGCGGTTTCTCTGCCGCTTAGGGTGTTGATATCCGCCGTCAGCTTTGCCGCGTCGGCTTCCGTTTTGGTTATGACCAAAACAGGCGCTTCGCCGCAGTAGGCGAGACGGGACAGAAGATGCGCTTTGTGAATGCCCGCAAGTCCCGTCACTAACGAGGGGCGGGCGGGATTTTTCATTGCTTTTTCCGCACGTACAAATTCGGGAAGATTCTGGGCAAGTTTAGAGAAGTATTCCATCTTATGCGTTGTCCTTTCGTTTGTCTGAGGAAACAACAGGGGGCTGTAAAAAAAGAAAAAAAGCGGCGAAGCCGCCAATGTTTTTTTCGCTTCCTTTTTGCACTGCAAAAAGGAAGTAGGGTGTGGGACAAAGTCCCACGAAGTGAGCGATTTATACACCGGCAAAGAAGCAGGCGAAGCCGCCGCTTCGGGCGTTGACATCCCTGTCAACGCTTTTGGCGGCGAACTCCGCGTCCATGCGGAAAGCCGCCGCTTCTTTGCGAAAAAGCCACTTTATATTTATTATGTCGGTGTATTCGGGGCTTTGCCCCGAACCCCGCTTCCTTTTTGGCTCCCAAAAAGGAAGCGAAAAAAGAATCGCGCGGCTTCGCCGCTTTTTTATTTTTTTACAGTGCTTGTTGATATTATTTCTAAAATCAGGTTTAACGCGCGTTTTCCGCCGTATTTTTGTTAAGCTTCGGGATCAGGAATTTTGCCAGCGCCTTTGCTATAGCTGCCCCCGCAATAAAGCTTACCGCAGCTTCAACAACGCCGTTAACCCCAACAAAGGCGACTAAAAACGCCCATACGGTATCGGTAGCCATTCCCCAGTCATTCATCTGTCCTATAAAGGCTTCGTTTTTCCAGAAAAGCAGTATAATGCTTCCCATAAAAAACACCGTATTTAATACCGCTACTGAAAGACTTGAAACCGCGTATGAGATCATCTTGGTTTTATCCACGTTTCTGAGCGCTTTAAAAATAAGCCCGCCGCAAAAACCACAGAGTATTCGGGGAATAAGACAAACTAACAGAGTCAGGAAGGGATTAAGACCAAGCATAAACATACCGAACGCGGACATGCCGAAGCATTGAATAAAGCTGGTTATTCCAAAGACGCCGCCTAATATCGCGCCGCATACGGGGCCCAACAGCATGGCTCCCACTGCGACGGGAATAGTCATAAACGTGATTTCGATAGCTCCTGCCTTTAAGTAACCGATGGGCGTAAACGCGAAGATTAGCATAATTGCGATAAGTACGCCCATTTGCACCAGCTTAAGTGTTTTTTCTCTTGTGTTTGACATAATTTTCTCCTTTGCTGAAGCCCCATTGTCGGAGGGTGCCTCGCAGGGTTTTATATTTACGGCTTTAGCCGTGAACCCTCAGTGGTTTTGAATTATTGCGATATTATTGTATCACAGTTTTTTTCAAAAATCAATATCAATATTAAGGAAAATTTTCTATATATTAAGTTTTTCAAAATGCTCTAATTCTTCTTTTAGTATTATGTGGTAGCTGCAAGGGCGAAAGCAACGAGCGCTTTCGCCCTCGTGTAATGTGGTTTTTATTATAGCCAGCCGTATCATTTTTGAGGTGCCCAGAAGCTGTCTGCATACAGACCGAAGGGGCTGTAAAAAAAGCCCCTTTTATTTATTATGTGGGTTTCCTTCCGCGAGGGCGCGGAGTTCGCCGCCCAGAACGTTGACAAGGATGTCAACGCCCGAAGCGGCGGCTTCGCCTGCTTCTTTGCCGGTATAAATCGCTCACTTCGTGGGACTTTGTCCCACACCCTACTTCCTTTTTGCAGTGCAAAAAGGAAGCGAAAAAGACATTGCGGCTTCGCCGCTTTTTCTTTTTTTACAGCCCCTTTTTATTTTCTTATTTCTTTATTTTTCCCGCGTTTTTTTCATAAATAGCCTTAAGCCCTTTCAGCAAAAGCTGTCGGTCAACTTGAAAATCGCTTTCGCAGTATTCTTTTATAACGCTGCTGAATCCGCCCGTGGCAACTACCGAACAGTCTCCGCCCAACTGTTTTTTAAATTTGGCTATAAAGCTGTCCAGCATTCCCGCGTGGCCGTAAAGCAATCCCGAACGCATACAGTCAACGGTGTTCCTGCCTATTACCGGAGCGCCTCCGTCCAGGCTTATCATAGGAAGTGAAACGGTTTTTCCCGCCAGAGCTTCCAAGGATATTTTAATTCCCGGAGCGATAACGCCGCCGATAAAGCCCCCGTTTTTGTCCACCGCGTATATCTTGGTTGCAGTGCCCAAATCTATGACTATGCAGGGGAGCGGATACAGTTCCTTCGCGCCTGCCGCGCCGCATACAAGGTCGGCTCCCAACGTTGAGGGATCGTCTATAAGAATATTAAGCCCTGTTTTTATCCCCGCGCCTATCATAATCGGGGAAACTCCGAAGGCTCTGTTTACGGAAATTTTAAGCTGATCGGATACGGGAGGGACTACCGACGAAATTATTGCTCCTTTTATTTCCTCCCTTTTTATTCCGTAAAGATTAAAGATCTGTTCCATGGTGATGGCATACTGATCCGCCATACGGTGACTGTTGGTGTCCATTCGGGATTCGAGGACAAGATCGTTTCCGTCGAATACGCCGAACACTATATTTGTATTGCCTATATCTATTGTCAGGATCATTTTCTCTTTTTCCTTTCTTTTGTCCGGAGCAATAACGCTTTGATAAGATTGCGGGTATTTCGGCGGGAACCTCGAAACGGCTCCCGTTTAAAGAATATCCTAATCCTTAAAAATCACAAAGCTTTTTTAATCTTCTGTATCCTCCGAATCATAGCCCTCTTCATTTCCTCGCCTTTCAATATCCTCGAATTCTTCGTAATCATTCTCATAATCGTCTGAATATTCGCTTGCGCTGTCGTCAATACCGCCGCTCCTGCTGTCTTCTTCCTCATCTTCGCCCTTTTCGGCTTCTTCCCTGCTCCTGTTTCTCTCTTTAATGTCCTCCGCTTTTCTTTCTTCCAATACCTTTTCCGCTTCACCCGAATAAATAAATCTGAGATGTTCTCTTCTTTCCGCCCTGTCCTCGCCGTTTCTCTTAAGCCAATAAATAATCAATCCGGCAAAAATTATGATTCCCGCCGCGGAAATGATTACAGCCGCCGGATATCCCGCCGCGGTAAATTTCATCTCCACAGTATGCCTTCCGGCAGTGAGAGGTACGGCTATCAGAGATTCCACAGCCTCCAGATAATCCGTTTCCTTTCCGTCCACATATATCTTCCAGCCTTTTTCCACGGGAATAGTGGCAAGCAGCACTTTGTCGCTGCCGCAGTTAACCTCGGTTTTAACGGTTGTGGAAGAAGGCTTTGTGCATATGGTTTCCTTATTTATTTCCTTAAGCATATTAAGCGCGTATTTCACCGCGTCCTCATTAACCACAGCAAATTCCGCTTCGCGGAAATAAAGATCGCTTTTTGTGAGATTCAGTACAACGGTGACTTCCG
This sequence comes from uncultured Clostridia bacterium, assembly GCA_947385505.1. Lineage (GTDB taxonomy): Bacteria > Bacillota > Clostridia > Oscillospirales > Ruminococcaceae > Ruminiclostridium_E. Next base: position 1,785 of record CANDLP010000033.1, on the reverse strand, counting down.
CGCCCTCCTGAAATTCTCCCAAAAGCTTCATATTGTTATCGTCTCCCTCAAAGTATCTGCCCTTTGAAGAGCCGTTTACCGTTACGTCCACCCTTCTTTCATAGGTGGAGGGAAGGTACATATACAGCTTTCCTGTTTCCGGAACATTAAAATTATAGGTAAGACTTGCGGCGCCGCCTTCCGTTATAACTTTAAAGCTGTGATGCTGGTCGGTGGTGCTGCCTTGTTTTACATTCTCCGTTTCAAGGTCGACGTCGTGTATTCTTGTGTAATATTTGTAATCCTCGCCTATGGCGGTGTTGAGCATTTCCGTCTGGGCGGTAAAGGGATCGTACTGTTTAAGCGAAAGCTCCGTAATTTCGGGTTCGCTGAGGTAACAGATCGGAAGCGCGTACTCGTTTTCGCTTACGTGTATCTCTTCCCCGCGCCTTACCTCCGCCACATCGTTGTTGTCGGTGGTAAGCTCGTATTTTACGCCGAAAAGGCTTGATGTGATAAGAGTAGCGCCGCTGTATCTTGTGTAATGGCTTCTTGCGCTGAAGCCCAGACGTTTAAGCAGTTCTATGGGCTTGGCGTTAAGGGTCGAGGAGCTGTGGGAAAGGCCGTACATATTCACCGCGGAGGGGTCGTTTACCGTGCGGAAAAACAGTTTTTCTATACGGTAAAAGCTGTCGTCCTCCGCCTTTATTTCGTTTACCTTTTCCCTTAATTTGGGGATATAATCCACATAGGTGTCGTGGTTTGAATAGGTTATGTCGGTGTCCTGGGTGGAGATCTGTCCCACTGTGTTGTACAGTGCTTCGCCCGCCACCACCGCTATCAATACTATTGAGAATATCCGCGTGCGGTTTTTCCTCATATCAAAGTTAAAGCTGTCCTTAAGCTGTACTAAAAGAACCGTTAAGGTGAACAGTATAATCATCGCGGGGAGAATGGTTGAAAAATTGTCAAGCGTATCACGTCCGTTGTTCAGGTCGGAAACAAAGTTGTCCATACTTTCCTGATACACCATTACAGCCAGCCAGCCGAAGCAGGTTAAGCCCAGCACCTTGCTGTCCGTCTCCTTAAGCTTTTCAAATACGCTTGCTGCACAAACTGCCATAAGAAAAGAAAGAATAAAGGAATAGCGGTAGGGGAGCCAGTTGGGAAGCTGTCCGCCGTGCCATATCATATCCAAAGGCCTGATATACATACAGAATACCAGAAGCATCATTACCGCCGCATAGCCTATTCTTTCGCTCCTTTGTATCCGCTTGCAGAAGAAATAGGCGGGGAGCAGCAGCACGGTTATCATACCGCAGTAAATGAACGGAAGTCCCGTCATTCTTACCGTGTCATAGCTGTTGGGCAGTATCTTATCCATAAGCTCGATAAGGGGAAAGTTCTCTTTAAGACTGTAATCCGGCACCGAAAACTCGAACTTTCCGTAGGACAAGGACATATAAACGGGTATTATCATAAAAGCGGATATCATAACCGCCGTAACGCCGAGCCCCAGTATCTGTACCGACTTCATAAAGAAATGCTCTCTCGCATAGCCGCTTTTGGTTATTATCATATAAAGAAGGTAATAAATAACCGAGAAAATAGCTAACATAAATCCGATATAGAAGCAAGTGACAAAGGCGTATACCCATGCGATAACCAACAGCCTGAACCGCCCCGCGTCAATGAATTTCTCTATTCCGAGACAGATTACGGGCAAAGCCATAACCCCGTCCAGCCACATGGGATTCATAGTCTGAACTATTGTGTATGAGCAAAGCGCGTAAACAATGCTGAATA
>CANDLP010000032.1 GCA_947385505.1 uncultured Clostridia bacterium | reverse complement strand
TAAACAAGCGTGTGAGTATGTCCGGTAACGGGAATTTTCAAATCGTCTTCGGTCATTTCGTTTTCCCCGTTTTCATCGGAGAAATTCTTGCCGCAGCCTTCACAGTGCCAATGCTCCTTAACCCCCTCTTCGGTTTCGGTGGCGGGAACCTCGGCTACATAAACAAGCGTGTGAGTATGTCCGGTAACGGGAATTTTCAAATCGTCTTCGGTCACTTCATTTTTCCCGTTTTCATCGGAGAAATTCTTGCCGCAGCCTTCACAGTGCCAATGCTCCTTTACCCCCTCTGTGGTTTCGGTGGCGGGAACCTCGGCTGCGTGTACAAGCGTGTGAGTATGTTCTAAAGCGGGAATTGTGATCTCCACCTCGCCGTATACGCTTGTATATACGGCTTTACCGTCAGTGGTTTCGGTGGGAGCTGTGCTTCTGTCCTCGTCCTTTGTCCATACGCCGTCGCTTAATTTAGGGACAGTTACGGTAACATCGCCGTAAGCGCTTTGGTATGTGTATGATCCGTCCTTTGTCAAGTTAGGCTCCGCGCTGTCATCGCTCTTTGTCCAGACGCTGTCGTCGCTCAGCATTGGAACCGCGGCTTCAACCGTAATATTTTCATGTTGGACGTTTTTGTATATATACGTACCTTCCGTTTGTATAGCGGGATCGGCGCTGTTATCCGCGTCCTTTGTCCAAGCGTCCGCGTCGTTTAAAGCGGGAACATCATCTGTTTCGGTTTCGGCGCAGTCCGCGGTTTTACAAGCGCGTTTTATCGTTCCGCCGTTGGAAATGTCAGGTTCGTTTTCAATTTCCCAATCGCCCCAGACATGAGCGCTCTTAAGCTTAACCGCGCCGTCTTCATAAACGATGAAATTATTTTCTTTATCCGGCGTAAAGCATTTGCTTATATCCTTGCTTGTTGAGCCGGTTACGGCTACATATCCCGATTCCGCACAGGTAGGTTTTTTGACGGTTTGGACGCCGATAACGCTTTCGTCGGAAAAGTTATCTCCTATGGTAATAGTTGCAGAGGTACCGTTGTTAAGATGACTAAGGAATACATTATTTTTTTCATTTTTTTCGTCGCCCTCGGTATTTGACGTTATATCGGCTTTTCCGTTAATTGTAAAATTTCCGTTGTAGGGAATATACACGCCGCCGCCTTTAGCGCTGTTGCCCGAAATATTTCCGTTTTCCATTGTAAATGTTCCGGAATTGTTAAGATATACGCCGCCGCCATACGTGCCTGCACTGTTGCCCGAAATCTCCCCGTCTTTCATTGTAAATGTTTTGTTGCCTTGAACAGATACGCCGCCGCCATAACTGGTTGCACTGTTTCCCGAAATAATGCCGTTATTCATTGTGAACGTTCCGCCAACAAATACGCCGCCGCCATGTTCGGACGATTTATTGTCGGAAATTGTGCCGTTTGTCATGATAAATTGCGCGTCAGAGCTGGCAAGAAGATATACGCCGCCGCCATTAATGGACGATTCATTGCCGGAAATTGTGCCGCCGTTCATTGTAAATGTTGAACCAGCGCCAACATATACGCCGCCGCCATTTTGCTCTGTCTTGTTGCCCTCAATTGCGCCGCCGTTCAATGTAAATTTTCCGCCGCTGACAACACATACGGCGCCACCGCCTTGGCTGCTTGATAGAGAGCCGCCGGTCAGTTTTCCGTTTCCGCTGCCGCTGCCATCGCAATCGCAAATAGTGAGCGTTCCACCGTTGTTAACATAAAAAATTCTACAATTTCCACCCGCGTCAATCGTGTGTCCGTTCAAACAAACGGTAATGTCAAGTCCGGCGCCAATACTTGTCTGTTCGGTGACGTTAATATCGCTGTCAAGATAATAATGGCTGCTTATACTTGTATCAATATCAAGAGAACCGCTCTCGTTTAAGGTCAATTCTCTCCAGTCGCTAATTTCACCGTGACTGCTGTCCGTACAGTCGGTTCCGACACATGCCTTATGGGCGGGGTGACGTTCAAGCGCTTCGGCTGTGCCGCCAAGACGGTTAATAGCGGCAAAGGTGTCTTCGTCGGCGGTTAACTCTATTTTTAACATTTGTTTAATCGAAAAATACACATATTTTTTATAATCATCAGCGGTAAGAGATTGCATAAATTCCGCTCCCGACATAGTATAATCAATAGGATCGCACCCTTTTAATGAAACGCCCTCATAATATGATACGTCTACAAGGCTGCCTCCACAAAACACAAAAAATCCCATTTCCCCAATGCTCTTAACGCTTTTCGGAAATGCAACGGGTGTATTATCTGCCACCGTTGTCCCTAAAAAAGCGCCATCGCCAACCGTTTGCAGATTGGAAGGCATGGGTATGCTGTTTATAGTCGCCATACTTAACGCGTAGTCGCCTATTGAAATTACGCTGTCCGGGAGATTTACTGTTAAATTATCTATACCTAAACCCATAAAAGCATAATTTCCAATATGAGTAATTCCGTCTTCCACTTCAATGGCAATTATATCGTTTTCAGCCCACGGAGCGGTATGTTCATCGGTAACCGGATTAGCTGTATAATCCTCCATAGCGCCCTCTCCGCTGATAGTAAGTACGCCGGCGCTGTCAAGCCGCCATGTTGCGTTGCTGCCATTATCGCCGCAATCGCCGCTGTCGACAATCTCAACTTCAGCGCCCGCTATTTTTTTCGGCAGCTCAAACGCCAGACACGTAGTCAATATGACTGACGCCGCCGTGACCACCGCCGCTATCCTCTTAAAAGTCTTTCCCATAAAGCCCTCCTTGAATAAAGAACAATATTTTCCGTAAATAAGATTGACATCACTTTCAATCTAAGATACTAAATATATTAGCACTTTACTCTCAAAGAAAAAAGAGGTTTTGCGTGAAACGGTGTTTTTCTTGCGTGAAAGCGAAAATTTTTATAATTTTATATATAAAAATAGACGGCAAACAAAAATTTACAAGGTTTGCCGTTTATTATATATTATTATAATGATGTTTAATCCATTTGGATTTATTTTTCAAAAAATTTCTGGTGTGACTATTTTTATTCAAATACTCCCGCCGACAAATACCTATCCCCCGTGTCAGGCGTCAAAACAACAATATTTTTTCCTTCATTTTCCGCTCTTTTGGCGATCTTAATCGCCGCGCATACTGCGGCGCCCGATGAAATCCCCACTAATACTCCCTCTTTTTTTCCGATAAGCGCACACATTTTATATGCGTCCTCATCGCTTACTTTTATCACCTCGTCGTAAATCTCCGTATCCAGTACCTCAGGCACAAATCCCGCGCCTATTCCCTGAAGCTTATGGGCTCCCGCCGCTCCGCCCGAAAGAACCGCCGAATTCTCAGGCTCAACGGCGATTATTTTTATGTCCGGCTTTTTTTCCTTAAGATATCTGCCAACGCCTGTAATGGTGCCGCCCGTGCCTACTCCCGCAACAAAAAAGTCCGCTTTTCCGTCGGTATCCTCATATATTTCGGGACCTGTGGTATCGTAATGGGCTTTGGGGTTGGCGGGGTTTACGAATTGCCCCGCTATAAAAGCGCCGGGAATTTCCTTGGACAATTCCTCAGCCTTGTCAATGGCGCCCTGCATTCCTTTAGAGCCGTCTGACAGCACCAGCTCCGCTCCGTAAGCCTTCATTAACTGCCGCCTCTCTACTGACATATTGTCCGGCATAACTATAATAATTCTGTACCCCCGTGCCGCGGCTGCGGAGGCAAGGCCTATTCCCGTATTTCCCGATGTAGGCTCGATGATTACCGAATGGTCGCTAAGCTTTCCGCTTTTTTCCGCTTCTTCTATCATAGCCTTGGCTACTCTGTCTTTGGAGGAGCCGGCGGGGTTTAAAAACTCTGCTTTTGCAATAATCCTCGCTTTAAGGTTCAACTCTTTTTCGATATTTGAAAGCTCCAGAAGGGGGGTTCTTCCCACAAGCTGGTCGGCGGAGGAATATATTCTTGACATAATACAAGATCCTTTCTGTTTATTTCAGGGGCAAATCACAATTTTTCAGGCAATAAACATAGTGGGGCATATCAACGTTGCGGTAATGCTTAACAATAGTGTCGGTCTTTTGCATTCCGTTTCTTTCCGCCACTTTTTGAGAGGGCAAATTTGTATCTCTTATTATGGAATACACGGTTTCAAGCCCAAGCTCCTCGAAAGCGTATTTTTTCCACCATTTGGCGGCTTCCGCGGCATAGCCGTTGTGCCAATAGCGCCTTTGAAACAGATATCCTATTTCGGGGACTTTTTTTCCCTTGTAATCCTGTAAGGTCAGACCGCACTGTCCTATAAGTTCATTGTTCTCCTTAAGTATTACCGCATACAGTCCCATACCGTTTTCGTTTTCATAGCGCCACAGCTGTCTGTCTATCCAGTCGTCCGTTTCTTTGTCGCTAAATCCCCCTTCATAGGCGTACATAGTTGTATCGTCCTGCAATATTTTACATAGATCATTTTTATCGGCTTTGGTCATTTTTCTGAAATACAGTCTTTCGCTTTCCATGCTGTTCTCCTTCAGCTTATACTGTTTCCGCTAAAATCTTTGATTTTGGCAGCCGACGAAAGTCGGCTCTGACATATAGACGCGGTCTATATGTCAGAAAAGAATTAGAATAAATCAAGTTTTTTTATAAGCTCTGATATCTCTCTGCGCCGCCTTTCTGTGGCTTCCATATCTACAATGTATGCGCCGTTTTCAAAAGACAGTACATCACCTTCTTTTGCCGTTTTATCAATAAGAGTTTTATTGATATTTTTGACTATGTCGGTTTCGCTGTCCTCCACTACCGCGTAATCGCCCTCAAACCTGTCTATTATCAGCATTTTTATGACTATTCCTTTCGTTTTGAGGTTAAAGCTTGAAGCGTTGACAGGGGTGTCGCCGCTTTTTTGTTTTTTTATCCCTTTTCCGAGATTATTTCAAGCCCGCTTCCGTCGCTGACAAACACAATGCTCCCTAAAATATCGGTTCTGTAAATAAGAATATCCGCTTTTTCCAACCGCTTCAAGGTTTCCTTATGAGGATGCCCGTAATCATTCCCCTCTCCAACCTCAATAACCGCATATTTAGGATCAACGGCCTGTAAAAACTCTCTACAGGTTGAAGTTGAACTGCCGTGATGAGCCGCCTTAAGCACATCGGCGGACACATCTGCTCCCGATTCCAGAATATCGTTTTCCGCTTCTTTTTCTATATCTCCCGTAAACAAAAATGAATCTTCCCCATAGCAAAATTTTACCGTTACCGAATAGTTATTCAGATCATCGTAATCCTCAACAGGGGACAACAACGTTATTTCCCCTTCGTCAAGCGGGTAAGAAGTCCCCGCCTCGGCGAATTCGGCAGCTATATCGTTTTCGCTTATAGCTTCAAGCAGGCGTTTATATGCGTTTGAGGTTGGCGTAAGCTCTTTCCTGACATTCGGCATTATAACCAAACCTATATCGAATTTATCCAGAATATAACTCATACCGCCCATATGATCCGAATGGGGATGAGATACTATCACATAGTCCAGACGTTTTATCCCCAAATTCTCTATGTAGCTTATTACTTCATTATATTGATCCCGTTCGCCGCAGTCTATCAGCGCCGTTTTGTTTTTTGTTCTGATAAGCTCGCTGTCCCCTTGCCCCACGTCGATAAAGTGCACCTCCGCAGTTCCTTCCGCGGCGGAAACGATCTTCTTTCCAAGCCCTGCGCCTTCGTACAGGTCGTTTAAAGTAGGTATTCCCTCAATACCGAAAAATTTTTCGTTAAGAAAAAGGAACAAGGCGATTAAAAGCAAAATTGCGCCTATGACAGCTAAAGCCGACCTTGCGGAAGTATTTTTTTCCGCATATGCCGCCGCTTTCCTGACGGCTTTATAATTGTTTTTCCCGTTTCTGCCGGGACTAAGGTTGCTTTTCATTATGTTAATCCTCTTTATTAAGCTTTCTTTCGTACCATGATTCCTTAGACATCAGAAGCTGGCGCGGTTTGTTGCCTTCGGGAGCGCCGACGATGCCCATCTGTTCCATCATATCGATAAGCCTTGCCGCTCTTCCGTAGCCTACGTTTAATCTTCTCTGAAGCGCCGAGGTGCTGGCTCCTCCGTTGGCAAACACTACGTCAATAGCTTCGTCAAGCTTTTCGTCCGATACGTCAAGGTCGCCGTTGAAGCCGCCGTCTTTGTCCTTATCCCCGCCGCCGACTTTTTCCGCCTGACGGTCGATCTCGTTCATTACGTTTTCGTCGTATTCCAGAGCGAACTTGTTCTTAATGAACTCGGTAACTCTTTCCACCTCGTCGTCGGATACCCAGCAGCCCTGGACGCGGGTAGGCATAGGCATAGTTACCGATTTATACAGCATATCGCCTTTTCCCAAAAGCTTTTCAGCGCCCGCAGTGTCGATAATGGTTCGGCTGTCCACCTGTGAAGCTACCTTAAGGGCTATTCTGGAGGGAATATTGGACTTTATAAGACCGGTTATAACATCTACCGAGGGTCTTTGAGTGGCTACGACAAGGTGCATTCCCGCCGCTCTCGCCTTCTGCGCAAGACGGCATATGCTGGCTTCAACGTCGTTCTTGGCGCACATCATAAGATCGGCAAGCTCGTCTATAAATATAACCACCTGCGCCATAGGCTCCAGATCTTCTCTTGAAGCGGCAAGCTTATTGTACGCTTTTATATCTCTTACGTTGTTTTCGCTTAAGGTATTGTAACGCTTGTCCATTTCGGTGCAGGCCCATGCCAGAGCGCCCGCCGCCTTTTTGGGGTCTGTAACCACGGGCAGCAAAAGGTGGCCTATTCCGTTATAGATCATAAACTCAACTGCTTTAGGATCTATCATTACAAGGCGCACTTCTTCCGGTGTCGAGCGGAAAAGTATGCTCATTATAATAGAGTTGACGCAGACGGATTTACCCGCGCCGGTGGTTCCCGCAATAAGGATATGAGGCATTTCGGCGATGTTGCATATCACCACGTCTCCAGAAATGTTTTTTCCGAGAGCGGCGCCCAGCCTGCTTTCGCATTTGCGGAAAGTGTCGCTGTCTATCATCTCGCGGATATACACGGTGTCTTTTTCTTTATTGGGGACCTCTATGCCCACCGCCGCTTTATTTGGAATAGGAGCTTCTATTCTTATTCCCGCGGTGGCGAGGTTAAGGGATATGTCGTCAACCAAGCCCGTTATCTTTGATATCTTAACGCCTGTGGCGGGCTGAAGTTCATATCTGGTAACCGAGGGACCTCTTACCGCCTGTAAGAAATTGGTGGAAACGCCGAAGCTTTTAAGGGCGTTAACAAGGGTAGCGGCATTGTGTTCTATTTCCGCGTTGATATTTTCGTCGGTTGCGGAGCGTTTAGGCTCGTTGAGAAGCGCGGGGGGAGGAAGTATATATTCTTCGGCGCATACCTGCTCCGAAGTCTGCTGTCCGTTTTCCGTTTCCAGAACTATGCCGTTTCTCCTGTTTTTTTCCTCGATTTCCCTGTTGTAATCGATAATAGCCTGTTCTATCTCGCTTAGCTCGCTTTTTGGCGTTTCTTTTTCGTTTTTGGGAGCAGTCGACGGGGAAGGGGAGTCGAAGGTTTTCGGCTCTTCCGCCGTGTCAGTGCCCGCATTTTCCTTGATTTCGGGCGGCGCAGTTTCGGCTGAAACGGATTCATTCTCCGTTTTTTCCGGCAATTCGCTGTTTTCCTCGTTTGAAACAAGCTTTTCGGGTTCCGCTTTGTTTGTTTCTTCGTTTTTCGCGTAATCCTCGTCAGTAAGCCGAGGAGGCACTACGGAGGACTTCGCGCCTATTTTTATCAGATATTCGTCTGATTCCTGCTTTTGCTCGTTGACAATAGATTTTGTCTTTATGTCGTTTTCGGAAACCAAAGGAGCTTCTTCGCCGCGCACGCTTTTGGACATGGCGTCAAAGCTTCTGAACTTCTCGGCAAGTCTTTCCGATTCGGAAACGGAAGCCAATGCCTCAATTTCTTTTCTTTCGGCTTCCTTAAGCTCTCTTTCTTCTCTTACATAACGGCTTTCCTCCTCATACTCCTCCCTTTTCCTTTTGGCGTAGGAGCCTAAAGAAATAAAAGGCTTGGCAATAAGCCGGAGAAAATCCATAAGACTGATATCGGCTATCAGCATTATTATTACAAAAAATATAAGTAGAATTACAATAGTTGCTCCCACCCGCCCCAGCAAAAGAAGCGGGTAAGCTACTATCAGAGAAAGCACTCCGCCGCCTGACAGGCGGGTACCGCTTTCATAGGTCTGCGATATTGCGGCGCCGAAGCCTTCCGCTTCGGAAGAGCCTGCCTGTCCCACAAAAATGATCTGAATAGCTCCGCAAAGCAGCAGTATAAAGAGAATAATCTTTATCAGCATTGCGGTAATTGTGGATTTTCCCTTGTCAAGGCTTATCATTACGGCAAAATAGATGAAAACGGGACCCACCAGAAATACTGCCGCACCGAATACGCCGCAGAAAAATCCGTGTATGTAATCCCACATATTGGGCTGTTCCGCCTTCACATTTCCGAACAGGGCGAAGCACACAAGCATAAGTCCCACCGCAAAAAGCACCACAGACCATATATTTCTGCGGCGCTTATTTCTTGCCAAAGCCTCTGCTTTTTTGCTTCCCGAAGAGGTTTTTGCGGACGAAGCCGCTGATTTTGAGGATTTTTTTTGTGTTGCTGCCATTTATACCTCCGTTTTTTTACAATTCCTTTTTTGAGTAAACAAAAAAATAGATAGGCGGCGCAGCCGCAGATGTTTTTTTCGCTTCCTTTTTGTACTGCAAAAAGGAAGCAGGGCGATGAACAAAGTCCCGCTGCCACCGCAAAATAAACAATGAACTATCTACAAATTTGAAGCGTTTAAAACCCGCACAGAAGCCGCCGCTTCGGACTTTGACGTCACTGTCAGTGTTTTATTGCTCCCTCAATTAACTCTTGAATTTTTATACCTGCCCGACTGCCGAAATACTTCGTCGGAAATCCTTGAAATATGCGCACTTTTCAAGGATTTCTTCCTTGTCTTCTGACAGCCGTTCTGCGCATAAATTATTCAAGAGTTAATTGGGGGAGCAATAATATCGAAAGCGTTTACTGAAATCTAATTGGATTCCCCGTAACGGTTTCATAAATCCCCGCTCCCGCGCAAGCCAATCCCACAATCAAAAGATATATGCCGAAATATTTAAACTTGTTCTTTTTGGTAACAAGCCTTACAAGCTTTATGGAAAGTATTCCCACCACCGCCGACACAATAAACCCTATCGCCAGAATGGGAAAATCCAATTCAACCCCCGAATCAAAAGCGTCCTTTAACTCCATCACGCTTCCGCCGAGAATAGCGGGAATGCCCAAAATAAAAGAAAATTTCACCGCCGTTTCTCTGGAAAGACCGCAGAACAGCCCCGCCGTTATTGTCGAGCCGGAACGAGAAACGCCGGGAAAGAGTGCGACGCACTGAAACAAGCCCACGGTAACCGCGTCCCGAAGCTTCATATCCTTTCCCGTTTTCAGTCCTTTCACGCAAGCGTCGGACAGGAACAAAAGCAATGCCGTAAATAAAAAGGCGCAGCCCTCGAAAATTATATCTCCGTCTCCTTCCATACAGGTGAAGAAATCCTTAACAAGATAGGCGGGTATTAAAAGAAGGGTGGCTATTATAACCATAAACATCATGCGTCTGTTGTCGTTCATATCCTTCCACGAGAATTTACCCGTGAAAATATCGCCTATGGTTAGAAAAAACTCTTTTATCATACCGAAAATGTCCCGCCAGAAGGCAGCGAATACCGCCACCAATGTTCCTAAATGAAGCACTATGGATATTATAAGGGTGGATTCCTCAATTCCCAGAAAATGCTGCGCCACCGAAAGGTGACCTGAGCTGGAAATAGGCAGAAATTCGGTGAGTCCTTGGATTATTCCTTGAATAACGATCTTTATGTATTCCATATTTATTCCTTTTCTCTTGAGAAAGTGTTTATACTATCTGCAAATCGATATTACAGACAAATTGACCATACGGAATGATTTGCGGATAGTGTTCTTTGAGCAATTGTTTATCAATCTGTTGTCTATAGATTGATAAACAATTAGTATTATGCCGAAGGCAAAAACGCGGCGGGTCTGAAAGAACACATTTTTCAGTTCAGACTTTCTTTTGTAAAAAATGATATATGTATGCCGATCCGAAAGACCGGCAGTTTTTTACTGTTCCTTTATCTTAAATATAAATCCTGTTTTTAATAAACGGAGTTGTTTTCCGATCCCATAATCCGAAGGTAGTCGTCGGGATTGGTGGAAAAAAAGCTTTGATGCGGGGTCTTATTATTGATGTTTGCCGAAGGGCAGATAACGTCCAGGCATTGACTTTGAGCATATTCCTCGTTTCCCGCGAAAAACACGTCGTAGTCGCTTATGATTGAATGAAACATTTTATGACCATTCCTTTCATCATTAACTGTCCGACAGCTCAAATTTTCCGTTTTCGTACACTATATCGCCGCTGCATATCATATTGAGCAGTGATACTGCGCGCTGATCGTCTATTTCGTCAGGAATTACGCGCTTTGCCGCTTTTGACTTCTGAGGCTGTTTTTTTGAATTTTTCTTTTTGACTGCGGGCTTTTTTTCATAATCCTCGTTTTCTATCATATCATACAGGCATTGTATTGCGTCGGAAAGTCCGCCGAGACCGTCGATAAGTCCCTCCTTAACCGCCGTGTCGCCGTCCACCACGGAGCCTACGTCCATTACCAACTCGTCTTTTTTCATCATAAGCTCCTTGAATCGGGAGGCGGAAATGCCGCTGTTCTTTGTGACAAAGTTGATAATACGCTCCTGCATGCGGTCGAAATATGACAAGGTCTGAGGTATGCCTAAAAGAAGTCCGTTCATTCTGACGGGATGAATAGTCATTGTGGCGGAGGGAACTATAAAGCTTCGCCTTGCGCTTACGGCGAGAGGCACGCCGATAGAATGTCCGCCGCCCACCACGATTGACACCGTGGGTTTTCTCATTCCCGCAATAAGCTCAGAGATGGCAAGCCCCGCCTCCACATCGCCGCCCACCGTGTTTAATATTATCAGAAGGCCTTCTATATCGGGATCCTGTTCAATAGCCACAAGAGCGGGTATTATATGCTCATACTTTGTGGTTTTGTTTTGGGGAGGAAGGATATAATGTCCCTCTATCTGGCCTATGACTGTAAGGCAGTGTATAGCATGCTTGGCGTTGGTGGCGACAATTCCCGTGTCGATTATCTGCTGATTTCGGGTTTCGGGGGAGCTTTCGTCGCTTTGGGTTTCTTCCGTTTCACCGCTGTTCTTAACGGGTTCGCTGGGCTTAGTGTATTCGCTGTGCTTGTTTTTTTTGTTTCCCATATAAATTTTTAACCTTTCAAAATATTTTTACGATAATTCGGGCGCTTTTCGGAAAAATTCCGAATACCGCATATCTTTAAAAATATTTTTTCTGAAAAAGGTGAAATTATACGGATACAGGCAAGTAATAACTCAGTATGTTCGATTGACAATAAATTATTGCTTTTTGCGACAAGCCCTATTCGATATATAATGTCATATACTTTAATATTATACCAAAATTTCGGAAAAAAGTAAACAGCTTTTTTATTCTTTTCGTAATCTTTTGCGGATTTATAAAGCAAATTATTTGAAAACAGACATTTTATGCTTTATTATACCAGCCCCATTTTAAATTGATGTAATACTAGGGCTTGTTTGAAAAATAAATGGAATTGTGCTAAATTAACAAAA
>CANDLP010000031.1 GCA_947385505.1 uncultured Clostridia bacterium | reverse complement strand
GACAAACTGGATCGTTTTTAAGGGTGAGCATGCGGACGAGCTTTTGACAAAAATAGGATTTTCTAATTTTGAATACTCTTCCGATACGGATATGTCGGTCTACTTCAATATATTCAAAAAAATATTGTCTGTGGCAAACGAACCGCTCAAGGGAGCAGAAAAGTCATCCGTGCTGCTTTATGAATTTATAATAACCGCCGCCGCTATGCTGCTCGGCTCCACAAGGGAAAAAACGGGAATGGGAAGCGTTATTAAACCGGCATTGGTACATATAAACGAACATTATACCGAAGATATCACGCTTGACTTTCTCGCTAAAATATCCGGCGTGTCACTGCAGCATTTTTGCAGAGTGTTTAAGGAAAAAACAGGTATGCGGCCTATGGAATATTTGGCGAAAAAGCGCATTGCGGAGGCTAAGCTGCTGCTTTTAAATACCGGGGAAAGTATTGGGTATATATCGGCCGCGGTCGGATACGATGATCAAAATTACTTCGGAATGGTGTTTAAAAAGTATGAGGGGATTACGCCCAGCGATTATAGAAAGCAAAGAGGTTTGGTGATGATATAATACCCGCTGTATTATGGCGTTTGCTCATTCCGTTTTACGCAAACAACTCGCTAGCTGTATCCTTATAATATTCAGCTTGTGCAGACCATAGCTCGGAATACACACCGTTTTCGCTGAGCAGTTTATCGTGGCATCCGCTCTCTGCAATTTTGCCGCCGTCAAGAACTGTAATATTATCACAAAAACGGCAGCTTGACAGCCTGTGCGAAATGTAAATCGCCGTCCTTGTACCTGCAATAGAGTTAAATTTAGTATAAATGTCGTGCTCGGAAACAGGATCAAGAGCCGCCGTCGGCTCGTCAAGAACAATAAACTGCGAACCCTTGTAAATCGCTCTTGCAAGACACAGCTTCTGCGCCTCGCCCCCTGAAATCTCCACTCCCTGCTCATCAAAATCCTTGTAAAGACAGGTTTCAACGCCTTTTTCCATTTCGGAAAGTCTTTCCGATAATCCGCTCCGTTTTACACAATCGGTAACGCGTTCCTTGTTATATTCCGTGTCAGCCGCAACATTTTCCCCAATGCTGAATGAAAACAGCCTGCTGTCCTGAAACACTACCGAAAACAAGTCAATATAATCCTTGTACTTGTATTCGCGGATATCAATACCGTTAAGGGTAATTTCACCTTCGGTGGGATCATAAAGGCGGCAAAGCAGTTTTATCAGCGTGGATTTTCCGCTGCCGTTCCTGCCCACAAGAGCCATTTTCTCGCCGATACGCCATTTCAGATTTATGTCCTGCAAAACATATTGCTCACTGTTGGGATACCTGAAATAAACGTTTTTAAACTCAAATTCATATTCTTTGTTGTTAAGCCTTTCTATGGGAATTGTTCCTTTATGCTTTTCGTCGGGAATATTGAGAAATTCAAGCAAATGCTTACAGTATCCGACATTGATATGTATACTGCTGTAACCCTCCGAAATATTGCCGATACCGCCCTGTATCCTTGAAAAATACATTACAAACCCGACAATTTCTCCCGGCGTAAGCATACCCGTAGCGGCTCTTGCAATTGCAATACCATACATAAATACTCTTGACAGAATGTTCATTGTCTGAAAACCAAAGCTTGTTTTTACGCTGTGCAGTATTGTTTTTCTCCAACCGATACGGCAGTTGTTTACAGCTTTTCGCCGTTCTTCAAGTATTAAATCCTGTTCATTATACAATCGGATACTTTTACCTACCCTATAATCTCCGAATACATAATTTTCATAAAACTGCTGTATTCTGCCGTTGAGTATCATATCCTTATCAAAATGCGGTGCTGAAAACAACTTGTTTTCTTTTTTACCGAACACAAGCGTTCTTATAACTTCCGATACAGCTACCGCCAGAACCGCTGAAATAAGACCCCACGGCGACTGTACAAAGCCTGTAAACCCCTCCGTTATTACGGCGGGTCGGAACGCCATTGGAATTATTGCAATAAAACCCATTACAATAAGAACTGCTCCGTATATAACATAATTTATGTTAAACAAAAGCTCCGCTAAACGGTTTGCGCCTTGCTGTGCTTTTTCATACTGCGTATGGGTATCACTGTTCTCAATGTGAACATAATTCATATTCATCATTTTATCGGTCAGCATTTTAGTTATGTTATTTCTGAACAAAAACCAGTGCGTTTCCCTTCGTCTTGATATAAGCCTTCGGATAATAAATAACGCAATCTCAGCCGCTCCGGTTATCAGGATAAACATAAGGATATCGTTCAGACAGCGTTCCGATACAACCATATCAATTATGGCAGCGGCAATATATATGTGCAGATATTCCTGAACAATTCCGGGCAGATTTTCAAAAACGCCCCGCGCAAAATTTCCCTTATCCGCCTTTTCGGAAACGGATATGCACTTTTTGAGTGTATCGGCGATTTCAGTTTTCTTCATCATTTTCATCAATTTTACCATCCGTATAATAACTGCTCTGAATGTTAAACAGCTCAGCGTATTTTCCGTTTTTATTCATAAGCTCCGTATGTGTGCCGTTTTCGGCAATAACGCCGTTTTCAATAAGAAATATTCTGTCGCAGAAGCGTGTGGAAGCAAGCCTGTGAGATATAAACACGCTGGACTTGTCCTTTGAGAACTCCGCATAGCTTAAATACATATTTTGCTCGGAAATCGCGTCAAGCGCCGCCGTAGGTTCGTCAAGCAAAAGCACCGGCGCGTTTTTATAAAGCGCTTTTGCAAGTGCCAGCTTCTGCATTTCACCGCCCGAAAACTCTACCGCGTCTTCAAATACGCCTTTTACAAGCCTTGTATTTTCCTTATCGGGAAGTGTTTGTATTTTTTCATATATTCCCGCCTTCCGCATACAAAACGTGAGCCTGTCCATGTCAATATTATCTGATTCTGCCCCCGCAATATTTTCCGCAACGGTGACGGGAAGCGATGTAATATCCTGAAAAACGGCGCTGAAAAGCTTAAAATATTTATCTCGTTTCATGTTTGCCGTCGGTGCGCCGTTCAAAAGAATTTCGCCCTCCGTAGGCTTGTACAATCCGCACATAAGCTTTATAAGGGTCGTTTTGCCCGCGCCGTTAAGCCCCACAACAGCAAGTCTTTCCCCTTTTTTCAAAACAAAGGAAACATTCTTTATAGTCGGTTCGTCGGCAAAAGGGTATTTATAGCTTACATTTTTAAATTCAATCTCAACTCCGCCGCTTACATCGGGAATATTTTCACTGCCGTTTTCGCTTTGGATATCAAGGTAATCCCTCATATAGCAGATATTGTTGGAGAGCCATTGGTATGCGCCGTAATTGTTGCACCAGCTTCTTACGGCTCCATAAAGCATAAATATGGAGTTAAAGTAAAGTATAAAATCTCCTGCGCCGATACTTCCGTTTATTACAAGAAAAATTATGTAAATATACGCCGCGATATTTCCGACCGAGCTGATGAATAATTCCAAAATATCATGAATACGCTCCCATTTGTCCTGCTGCTCATACCAATTTGCTCTTAAATCGAGAACCCGTTTGTAAATTTTATCAAACCATCTCTGCATACCGAAAAGGCGTATGTCTTTTGCGGCGGAAAAATCGGAACCCGCGCGAACCACATATCCGAGCTGCCTGTCATAGTTCTGCCAGTTATCCGACATATTCCAGATCCACAGCATTTTATGCCGATTTATATAATAGCCTGCGACGCAAGGCAATCCGACTATCAGGACGATGGCGGGACTGAGCATTGATAAAATACCGCCGAAGGCCAGAAAGTTTAACAATGCGATAATATTTTCCTTCAAAACATCCAGCGCTTGTCCCGCAATCCCGCTTGTGGCCCCGCGCGCCTTTTGCAGCAGGTCGTTCAGCTTTGTATTTTCCGATTTTTCATAGTCAATATCCATTTTCTTTTTTATAAGAAGGTCGTTTAAATATGCGCTTAAAGAGCTTTTTCCAATATAGTCCTCATAGCGAAGCGCCTCATTTTTAAAAAAACGCGCCATAATTGAACCTGCGATAAAAGCAACGCAAACGGCTATCGCTCCGCCCATGGATTCCGGTCCGAGAGCAAGCTCTATCGCCGCTTTATCCGTATATGTCAGACAGATATTCTCAGCGACTGCGGTAATAATGCAAACAATCAGCGACCAGAACAAGCCTCGCTGACGAAGCCACGCTTCTTTGATAATATAAATCATATTATCAATTCTTCCGTGAGACATACTGGCGTTTTCCTCACGGTATTTTCGCCATGCCTCTGCATTTTTTTCTTTTGTATATTTGGAGATTTTAACTTTTTTCATATTTCACCTCTGATATTTATGGAATCATACTATAGCAATCCATAAAAAACAATAAAACAATCCAAGAGTTTTTTATATTATTACGTTGTGTATTCGGGACTTTGCCGCGTACCCCGGTTTCTTTTTTGACACCAAAAAGAAACCGAAAAAAGATGCGCGGCTGCGCCGCTTTTTTATTATTTTATCGGATTGTTACAATAACCATTTGAATTGCAGATAGTCTCCGCAATCCAAATGGTTATTGAATAAAAGTATCAAAAATTATCTTGTCTGATTTCAACAGGCTTTTATTACTTCATCAGCCTTCTGATTTCTTCCGCCACCTTTTCCGCAGTTCTTTCATGAGTCTTCACGGACGGATGCCAATCAGCCGAATAACCGTCTCTTGCCGACTGCGGCGTAAGCTTAAACGAGGAAATATTGTCATCTCCGGTTTGCTGTACAAAATCATCCACAGCCTTTTCCACAAAAGGATAAAGCCTGTCCCCCATAACTCCAAGAATGCAGAGGATCCGCGCATCGGGATTCTTTTCCCTGATAAGTTTCAGGAACTCGGTATATTTTTCCGAATACTCCGCCTGTTTATCCGCGTCGTTCTGTGTATAGCTGTCGTCATTTGTACCCAAATTCACAACCACAAGGTCGGGTTTCGCGCTGAAATCCCAATCTGTTTCCTGAGGCGAGAAATTGCCGTTTGTTCCCCACGAATATCCCAATTTAGCGTAATACTGGGGCACCGTTTGAGCTGTAACCTTATTGCCGTTGTCCGTATATCCGGAAATAATGCCGTAGCCGCTGAACGATACCATACTGTAATCCGCATCCAAAGCTTTGGCGGTAAGATAAGCATAAGCCTTGGTAACGTCCTCTGTAGCGGTAACGAAGTGATGATCCTTATCGGGATCGTCAACGCCGTAGCCGCAGGTTATGGAGTCCCCAACAAACTCAATCAGCATATCTTTGTTTTCGGTGGGTTTAATCGGGCCTCCCACGCACTTTATTTCCTTAATTCCCACGGTTGACATGGGGGATTCCGAAAGCTTTACAACCGAAACAGTTACGTTTCTTGGCTCCTCGCTCTTAAAAACCTCGTAAGTTTTCTCGCTTTCGTCTATCATATCGTCCACAACCCTTTCGCCGTCCAGATAAATTCCTATTCGCGCGTGGTTGTCCTTGGCCCCTGCGTTTGAACTGTTTGAGTCTCCTTTTACGGTTAAAGAGCATTGGGTTCCGGTAAAACCAAACTCCGCTCCCGTTCCCGAAAGGGCGCAGTACAAAATATCCTCGTCAAAATATGTACGCCCCAGCAGCTTAACGTTTTCTTTGCTTGCCGTATAAACGGTTTCCTTGCTCAGATCCATTTCAGGTTTCTCGCTTTCGATATTGTTATGATTGTTATTAGCGTTTCCGTCATTCCCGCCGCCTGCCGCGCTTTGACAGCCTGCCGTAAGCATGGCAAAAACGACGGTCAGACATAAAAGCGCCGCTTTTGTTTTTTTCAATTATATACACCCGCTTTCTGTTATTCGATTAAAAAAATTTTAATATACAACAATAGACCTTTTTATAATATCCACCAGCTTATCCGTAAGCGCCGCCCAATACAAAGCAAACAGCGCGTCGGTGCAGCCCAGAAAGAACATATTCTTGTTGTTTATAACCGCAAATTCTTTTCCGTAGGCGTATACCCACATCTTGAACCATTCGGTGTCAAAAACAGGCTCGTCCTCATCCTTAAGCTTAGCTGCGGTTTTAAGATTTGCTTTGAAATCCGCCTTTATTATATTATCCAGATTTGCGGCGCCGGAATTGCATACGGCTTTGAACATTTCCTTAAGATCACCGTCGGTAAAGCTGGACTTAGGCGGAAGATATTTTTTTACAAAAGGAAGCCTTACGGCAAAAGCATAGCTGATAAGCTTTCTGACCTCCTCGAAACGGGGATCGCCGAGGTCGCCTATCATGTCCGGATAAAGCTTGAAGCCCAAATTGCTCAATATTCTGCTGTCGGTAACGTTGCTCAGTGAAATCTTAAAAATATCCTTAACGTTTATTTTATAAAAATCCTCGCAGCAAATAAAGTAGATATATTTCAAAGCCTCGTAAATGGAATCGGAAGCAGCGTTAACTGTTGACGCAATTTCCGTAATCTGTGCCTGTGTCATTTATGCGTCCTTTCTTTCTGAAATAATAAATTTCTATGGAGTTCCAAGGCATGTATCATCCTTGACCGTTTTCCTCAAACACCTTGTCCCTTAAAGCGGAAATTTTTTCGTTAAGCTCCGCATACGCCTTCTTAAAGCCTTCCGGTTCGTCCTTTTTTACTATAACGGTATTATCTTCGGGAATATTCATTTTTTCCATATTTATGGAAAAATCGGTGAGAAGGAAAAAACTCCACTTATATACTTCCGACTGATGCTTTATTATTTGCGCCAATTCATCGTAAGTATGCTTTTTGCTTGCATTATCTCTGCCGAATGTGACAAATGTAACTATAACCTTAGAAGGACGGCAGCCCTCATAAGTTCTGTTCAGCCGTTCTCCCACGTCAAAAATCGCCCTTTCTGCGGAGTCGATAAGAGGACATACGCCGCTTAAGGGAAAAAGCTCCTTGGAAAACTTTACCTTTTCAATAGGAGTGTTGTCAAATACATTAACATAGTCGCTTCCGAAAATGTCAACCGTAACGGCAGCAGAGGTTTTAGCGTTTTTTTGCGAAGCTATGAGGGCCTTAAATCCTTTTTCCGCCTCATCATACCGATCCCTTATCTCCGAGCTGTGATCCAGCACAAATACGAGTTCATGTAAATTATTATCCATATTTATGACCATTCCTTTCCTGTTAAGAAAGTTTAAAAACCGTTTTTTCAAAGGTCCTTCAAACTTTCTCTCCGAAACCAATTCCGATAATTTGACCGGTTTTTAATATTATAACAAATTTTTTCATATATTGCAAGGTTTTTTATGGCATTTATACCGTCTTTTTTTACGCGATTCAACAAAGAAACAAAAAAGAAAGCCCCGTTATAACAAATGGGGCTTTTATATATATTAAACCAAAATATGAATGTGAAGGAACAAAATGAAGTTTTACCGAATCCTTTAAAGAATTATACAGATAAGTCCGCCGCAGCCGTCGTTTATTATTCGCTGTATGGTTTCCTGAAGCTTTTGCCGCGCGTCGGCGGGCATACGGTACAGCTTGTTGTGCAGCCCTTCGGTAACCAGCTCGTGAAGAGATTTTCCGAAAATATTGCTTTCCCATATCTTGGCGGGATTTTCCTCAAATTCTTTAAGCAGGTATTTTACCAGTTCCTCGCTCTGACGTTCGGTGCCTACTATCGGAGATACTTCTGTATTTATTTTTGCGCTCATCATATGGATGGATGTGGATTCCGCCCTTAGTCTTACTCCGTATTTACCGCCCTGTTTCACTATTTCAGGCTCTTCCAGCGTAAGCTCGTCAAGGCTGGGCATAACTATGCCGTATCCGGTGGCCTCCACCTCGTCCAAGGCGCTTTTTACCTTTTCATAGCGCTTTTTGATCTGTGCCAATTCTATCATACAAGGCATAAGGTCGCTTTCATCCTTTATATCCAGTCCTGTGGTCTCCCCCAGTACTCGGTAAAACAGGTCGTTGGAAAGCTCCGCTTTAACATAAGCCGCGCCGCTCCCAAGATCTACCTTTTCAACGCTGCAATCGGTTATATGCTCGCTTTCCGACAATTTGCATGTCACGTTTTTTACCTCGCCTATATTGGTTATATCCGCGGCGGATTTTTTCAGTGAGGCAAATATGTCGGATTTGAGCCAATGTCCTTTTTCAAGAGCGGTGAGCCATTTGGGGATTTTTATGTTAATCTCCTTTACGGGGAATTGAAGCAGTACTTCCGCCAAAAGGTCCTTAATAGCCTGCTCCCCGATTTCAAGACAGTTAAGGGGAACAACCGGCCGTTTGTACTTTTCGGAAAGCTCCTCCGCCAGCGCTTTGCTTTCGGGAGAGTCGGGGCGCTGACAATTCAGAACCACAACATAGGGCTTATGTATAAGCTCCAATTCTTCTATAACCCTCTGCTCGGCTTCGGCGTATTCCTCTCTGGGTATATCCGTAATGCTGCCGTCTGTGGTTATAACAAGACCTATGGTGGAGTGTTCGTTTATTACCTTCTGGGTTCCTACCTCCGCCGCCATATTAAATGGCACTTCGGTATTGAACCAAGGCGTTTTCACCATACGGGGCATTTCATTTTCGATATAGCCTATCGCACTGGGCACTATGTAGCCTACACAGTCGATAAGCCGCACATTCATTGCGATATTGTCCTCCACCTCTATTGAGACGGCGTCTTCGGGAACAAACTTAGGTTCGGTGGTCATTATGGTCTTTCCCGCGGCGGATTGGGGCAGCTCGTCAACGGCTCTTTCCCGTCGAAACTCGTTGCTTATGGAGGGAATGACAAGGGTCTGCATAAACTTGCTGATAAAAGTTGACTTGCCGGAACGGACGGGGCCTACCACCCCGATATAAATATTTCCGTCGGTGCGTTTAGCGATATTTCGGTAGATCGAATTACTCATTTATTTCCCTCCTTAAAGAATAGGAATAAGAAGCAGGCAGGGAGCGGAAAGCACCTCTTCCTCCAGCTCGTTTTCTTCCATTATAGCTTCGGGCTTTGTGTTATAGCGTTTAGCCACGGCGAATATTTCCTCGTTTTCCTCGGCGTAATACATTTTTAAGGCGTATTCGGTGCTTTTTTCCTTGGGCTTTTCACTGTCCAGAAGCACGTTTTCTATTACCGTTATGTTTTTCTGCCTGTATACACAGCCGTTCAGTGAAATGCTTACTCTTAACTCCACTTTCACGTCGCCGCTTATATTGAAGCTTACGTCGGTTATTTGAAGGTTTGGTTCAATAACACTGTTTTCATCGCCTGAACCGATATCACAGCTCAGTTCCACCGGCTCGCTTTTTTCCAGATAAACGGGAGAGCCGGAACCGGAAAGTCTTCCTACGGCTTGTGAAACAAGCTGCCCCGTAACAACAAGTCCGCCTTCTCCGTTAAATTTGCAGCTTAAGCCGTTAAACTCGCAGCGGCAGTCGAATATTTCCTCAAGACTCCCTTCCTTGCATTCAAGCTCCGTTTTATGGGAAAGCTGCTTCTGAATCCTCAGCGGCGAATGCTCCACCTTTAACTGAGCGGTAGTGAAATCCGTTTCGTAATCGGTGGAAAACAGGTCGGTGATAACCGAAATGCTTTCCTCCCTGTTTGCGGTAACCTTACAGTCAACGGTAAGATCACAGCCCAATATCCTGTTGTCTCCGCTGTCGCCCGCTTTCACTTCAAGTCCGCAGTCCATTATCTTTATATCAGCGAAACATGAGAAGCTGTCGTCCAGTCCGTCCATATCTATTATGCGGCTTATGGGAACCGTTGCCTCCATTACTTCGGTATCCCTCAGTTCCTCGTCAATCTTTACCAGATAAAGGGCTTTTACCTTAGCTTCTCCTTTTACCACCGCTTTTCCCGCTATTATTTTTATATCGGTAACTTCGGCGGAAGCGTCGCAGCTCAGTATTCCCAAAATTCCGCCTCTTCCGGTTCCCGTTTCTATATCCTCACGGATCGTGAACTGTCCGCCGCCCGTTAATTTGTTCCCACAGTAGGAAAGGGAGCGGGATTTGGTTTCAAGCCCGTCGGCGCCGCTTACCGTTTCAAAAATTTTAGGCTGACAGGCCTTCACTTTACAGCTTACCGCGCCTCTTACGTCAAAGCGTCTTCCGCTTATGGCGCGGCAATTGGAATAATCCGTTCTTGCCGTAATGTAAACGGTGGCTTTATCGGCGGGTTTGGTAAGCTCCAGTGTTTTGGAGTAGGTGTATTTTTGCTCCACACAGTGAATGTTTACATTGTCGTCGGACAGGTAAAGTATTTTAATGAGCACCGCGCCGTCGATAAAAAGCTGACTTCCCGATACGCTGTATGAGGATATTCCGGGTGTAAGGCTGCATTTCAGAATTTTAAATATGTCGGGGTAGTAATCGGGCAGAACATAGTCGAATTCCACGCCTTGCTCCGTCTGCCCGTCAAATATCACCTCGTTCAGATATACGGGCTCTTTCTTAAGCTGAAGTTCCATATTTCGATCTTTCCTTTCCTTCACGGGAGTTTGCTCCCTTTCATATTAAGGCAATTGATTTTAACGCTAATCTCTTTTTAAACTGTGGGATTAGTGTTTCGGGGGCAATCCCTTTTTAACCTGCGGATATTACGTCAGGTCAGAAAGGGATTGGTATAAGGATAACTTGCCCTTTTTCAAAGTAAATATATTCGGGGAAGGGTGTGTTTATGACAAGCTTGGAAAGATTTTGTTTTAACGGTACTGTTATAACGAAATATTTTTATAAAATGTTTTTAACGGTAATATCAACAAGCCTTTTTCTTGACAAATTTACAAAATTATGTTATCGTTTTTATAAATATCTGAAAAATAAAAGAGAAAATGATTATAAGGGAGTAATAATCGTGAAGTATGAAGAAACCTTTGATATGATAGCGAAGCAATTCTACAACGCAATTTTTAAATATTGCTGTGTAAGACTTAAAAAGGAAAACGACGCTTACGATTGCACTCAGGAAGTTTTCCTGATATTTTTTAAAAAAATGAATAAGCTTAGAATAAGCGAAAATATCGGAGCGTGGCTTTACCGCACCGCCGACAATGTTATTAAAAATTTTTACCGAAAAAACAAGACACACATATCCCTCGACGATGTTCCCGATATACCCGCGGAAATTGATCCGGAAAGCGTTGTTGAAGCGGATATCCCTTTGTCCGGTATAATTTCCGAACAGGAATATAAATTGATAGCTTCATATTACATTGATAAGGAAGACATCAATGTAATTGCAAAAAATCTGAATATCACAAAAGACGCCGCTTATAAAAGAATTCAGCGTATTAAAGCTAAAATAGCAAAACACATTGGCAAAACCAACAACGCTACATAAAAATGCTTGTGCAAGTATACAAAAATCATTGTTTGATGTCCAAAAAGCGCATATTTTAAACATTACTGTATGAAAGGATAATTGAAATGAATAAAGAAATTCTTAAAAAAATTTTTTCAGACGATTTTGTTAAAGATTTCAGCGTTGAAGAATTGACTAAAGAACTTGATGAGGAATTGGCGAAACCCGATCCGGATCTCTACCTTGTTGAAGAGCTTACGACGGCTATACTCGAAGCCCGCGGAATGTCTGCCGAAGTGAAAGATGCGGAAAAAGAAATTGCGTTTATTAAAGAAAACGCCATTACGAAAAAACGGCGTTTCGTATTGCCGAAATGGGCGGCCGCCATAAGCGCCGCCTGCGTAATACTCTTTCTGGCTAACGCCGTTACCGTTTTTGCGCTGAATAAAGATATTTTTTCCGCAATAATTCAATTTACAGAAGGAGGTATTTTGATCGATTTCAGCAAACAAGATGAAAATATTATCACTTTGCCTGTTTCCGAGGACGATCCGTACGGATTTATAAGCAAGCTGGCGGAATACGATATTTATTTTGAGACTCCGCATTATATTCCGGAAGGGTTTGTTCTTACGGATATCAATACAAATGTCAACGAACA
>CANDLP010000030.1 GCA_947385505.1 uncultured Clostridia bacterium | reverse complement strand
ATACACACCGAGTTTGACGAAAACGGCAAGCCTATATACAAGGGCGTTGTATTCAACGAAATGAAGGGCGCTATGTCCGATCTGGATTCCATCATTTTCAGCGGCATAAATGCTTTATTGTTCCCCGACAACTGCTACCGCTTTAATTCGGGCGGCGATCCCCGTGTAATCCCCGACCTTACCTATGAACAATACAAAGCGGTATACAACAGCTATTATCACCCCACAAACTCACGTATTTTCCTTGACGGCGAAGTTCCGTTGGAGGAAACCCTTGAGCTTATCGACTCGTATCTGCAAAAATACGAAAAAAGCCCCACCGTTCACGAATTAAACGACCAGAAACCCGTTGCCGCGGACGGAGTTGATCACTATGAGATAGCGGAAGGCGAGGACAACGGAAAGAAAACCGTCCTTGTTTTAGCCAAGATAGTGGCAAACTGGAAGGAAAACGAAAAGATATTGGCGGCTCAGGTGCTGAGCGACGCCATAGCGGGCACCAACGAATCACCCGTAAAGAGAGCGGTATTGTCATCGGGGCTTGCGGAGGATTTTTCTCTGTACGTTGAGGATGGAATCGCTCAGCCTTATCTTTTGATAGTGGCAAGAAATATCAAGAACGGTGACGAGGGAAAAATAAGAAAAATCATAAGCGACGCTGCGGGCAAACTGATCTCCGAAGGAATTGACAAAAAGTCTCTTACCGCTTCCATAAACAGCATGGCTTATAAAATTAAAGAGCTTCCTGAGCCTCAGGGCATAGAGCGCGCCATACTTATCCAAAACAGCTGGCTGTACGGCGGCGACCCCATGACTTATCTCGTTTACAACGGCGTGATAGAAAAACTCAGAAAAATGGCTGAGGGCGACGGCTTTGAAAAACTTCTCACCGAGCTTTTGGGCAGTGATGAAGAGCTTTCCTCTCTTCGTATACTTCCTTCCACAAAGTTGGGCGAAGAATTAAGGGCGGAGGAAGAAAAAAGGATTCAATCCGAAACACAAACCCTTTCGGAAGAGCAGATAAGCGAACTTAAGGCACAGAAGGAAAGCCTTGACAAGTGGCAGACCGAGCCGGATTCCCCCGAAGCGAGGGCAAAACTTCCCAAGCTGCCTTTAAGCGAAGTGAGCGAGCTTCCCGAAATGACAAAAACGTATGAGAAGACCGTAAACGGCGCCAAGGTGCTTTATCATAAAGTGGCCACAAATGGAATTATTCATTTAAAGCTGTATTTCCCCCTCACAAATCTAACCTCGGAAGAGCTGACCAAAATAACGCTTTTGCCCCGTCTCTACAAGGAATTGCCCACAAAAAATTACGGCGTACTGGAGCTTCAGCAAAGAATAAAGACATATATAGGAAGCCTTCATTTTAATTTGGCGGCAATGAACAGGGGAGACAAGGAAAAGTGTACTCCTTGTCTTACGGTAAGCGCGGGACTGCTGGAAGAGAATCTGGGAGAAGCAAAAAAGCTTTTAGAGGAAATAATACTGAACACCGAATTTGACCATAACGACAAGATTAAGGAAAAAGCTGCTCAGGTTGACGAAACCCTCAGACAGTCCGCCATGGGAAACGGTCATGCTCTTGCTTCCCTTTGCGCCTGCGCTCATTTTACGGCAGCCGACGCAGCGGAAGAGGCCATAAACGGTTATTCGTCAATAAATTATATCCACAAGTTTGTCAAGAATTTTGACGAAACCGTAGGCGAATTCAAGATATTGGTTAACCGTATCTATAAAGACTCCATCATCAGAAACGGGCTTATTGTAAGCGTTACCAATACCGAGGAAATCGACACAGCCGACCTTATCTCCGCCGTACCCGAAGGTAAGGAGCTTCCCGAAAATGCGGAATACAAAACGAAGCTTCCCGATAAAATGGGTATTAAAGTGCCAAGTCAGGTATCTTACGCGGTAAAGGGATATCACCTTTCAGAAACAGGGGAAAAGCTTTCGGGAAGTCTGAAGGTGTTGAATACAATTCTCACTTACGATTATTTATGGAACAAAATACGTGTACAGGGCGGAGCCTACGGCGCCGGAATGAGGGTGCCGGGCTTCGGAGGAAGGTTATTCTGTTATTCGTACCGCGATCCTTCGCCTGCACGTTCGCTGGAAACCTACAACACTCTGTCGGACTATGTTAAAGAACTTTGCGCCGGCGATGAGGGAATAGACAACTATATAATTGCCGAAATCGGAAACAGCGAGCCTTTGAGAGCTCCGGCAGAGCAGGGCGCATATGCGGACGCGCTTTGGTTTATGGGAGTTGACGAAAATGAGCAGATTCGGATCAGAAAGGAAATATTGACCGCAGATAAGGAGAAGCTCAAAGAGCAGTGCAGGGTGCTTGATAAGCTGGCTGATAACGGTGCGGTTTGCGTTGTCGGACATGAAGCGGCGCTGAAAGAATGCAAAGGACTTGAGATATTTGAGTTTTAATATTATATGGGAGTAAGGCGAGGGATTGTTTTATAATTCGGCGCGGCGTGTCATTTTGATATGCCGCGTTTTTTATTGGAGCTTTAGCGTAAAAAAACACCGGCTGAGCCGGTGTAATAAAAAGCTTTAGCAAAATAATAACCTCAGACTGCGGAATGTGGCAAATTTTATTTAATGTCTGAGAACATTTTATCTTTTTAATAGTACTTTCATATTATTTTTTTGGCGTTTGTTTCAAAATCTTCCATACTTTTAAAATCGCGGTTTTCAAAATTCAGCTTGTAAACGGCGCCGGCATATTCTGTGACCGCAGACGCAACCATTACCGTGACATTATCGGATTCGGCATATTTTCCGAAATATAAATGGACGTCGCTTTGCAATTTTTCGCTGAAGTAGGATTTTTGAGAAATCTTATCTGTTTTGTATTCAGTAAAAAGAGCGGTTCTTTCTTCGTCGGGGTTTAAAAGTACGTACTGTCCGATGGGCAGTATGACTTCGTTCGGATTCGCCTCAGGGGAGTGAATGGAATTGCCGCCCACGTCCTCTATGGACGTTTTGACAAGACCGCCGGTTGAATTCCAGTCTTCCTCGTCGGCAAGAAATATGTTTGCCTGCAGAACACAAGAATCATATATTTTACACATCCGAACCTTAGCGCGGACTCCGAAATCCAAAATATCCATTTGAAGTTTTTCGCCTGCCGCGCCGAAATCCTCAAAGTCTTCCAAGAGACATATGTTCGACGCTTTTGCCGGTTCCTGCATTTGATCCGTTTCTCTATATTTTTGTTCAGCATTTTCCGTCGGTTCAAGGAAGCAATTGAGACCAACAACACCTGCGTAATCCGTCTGTTCGGGCAATTCCGAAACGGAAATTTCGGCGGGGTTAAAAGCGCAGCCGCCGAGCAGTACTGCCGATATGCATATGACGAACAATAAGACCGCTTGATAATATTTTTTCTTCATATAAAACGCCACACCTCCAACACGTGTTTCGCTGTCGTTAAAGTATTCGACAGGTATGCTGCAGTTAGTCCCCAGTTTTTCATTGATAATTTCTAAATCATCCATATAAATTTTGAGCGGCTCTTCATTTTGCTGAATATAATATCTTCCGCGAACACAGACATATTCAGCACGATGCCTATTACGACTGCAAAAGCATTGACAGGATCTTTTTCATTTGACTTTCCGCAAAATTTTAATATTCTTGAAATTATACCGATTTACCGGGAGTTGTTTTTCGATCCGCCGTACAGCATAATTTCAAGTTGGCAGATGTATTATAGCATATAATATTTTGACTGTCAAGATGTTTTGGTAGAAAATTACCTTTATTTTTTCGTATTTCTTCCATTTCGCGGGCATAAAGAGCAGCATTGGAAACGACTCCGGTCGCTCCGCCGGCATATTGTAGATCAGCAACGGCTTCAAGAGAGGAGAGACCACATTAAATTAAGCTTTACGAGAACATAACATACTCACCCGCTTCGCCGACAGCTAAGATTGGTTTTCTGCCGCAAATTCTACGTCGTTTTGCATATTGTTTGCAGGCATAATTTGCCGAGTATGTACCGTCCGCTTTTTGGTTTCGACCGATTTCGCAGCACACAGTTGACGGCGGCCGGTTCAACTTTCGTGTAATTGCCAACATGCCCGCAAGCTGAACCCTTGACATTTTCCTTTTCTCTGTGGTATAATGTGTATAATATCTCATTTGCTGCATCCTTGGTCTATGGTTTGTGTCGTTACTTACATTATACCACAAAGGCTGCTTGATGGGCTGCTTTTTTATTGGATGCTGCACTTATATTGTAAATTTAAAATATAAGCATCCCCAAAATCGCTTAGTTTAAAAAGTTATGTGCTGTTTTTTGATTAAACATTATGATTTGATAATGTTCGATACTTAAATAATATACAATTGTAAAAAGCATAAGGAGCGCCGCTATGAAAGCAGCTATTTGTGATGATGAACCTCTGTTTCTGAATTCTTTTCAAAAAAATTTGGAAGATGCTTTTAAGACCTGCGAAATGAAATGTTCCGTTTCGGTTTACCATAACAGTATGGAAATACTCGGTCACGTTGAAAAATACGATATTATTTTTCTTGATGTGGATATGCCGTATCTAACAGGCGAAGAAATTGCGGCTTATATAAGAGAACGCGAAATAGGAACGCTTTTAATTTTCGTTACAAATCATGACAGTTTTGTGTTTTCCTCATTCCGATACAGGCCGTTTGGATTCATACGAAAAAAACATATTGATTCAGAACTGTTAATCGTAATTAAAGATATTAAGAATTTTTTTGAAAGCAAAAGCGAGTTTTTTACCTGTTTATCTCACGGCAATGAAATTTATGCAAAATACAGTGATATAATATTCTTTGAATCATACAGCCATGAAATTATAGCTCATACTATATCGGGGAACTTTACTTTCAGCGAACCGCTGTCAAAACTTGAAAAAAGATTATCTTCTAAAGGCTTTATAAGAACGCATTCATCATACCTTGTGAACAGCAGCTATATTTTTTCTGTTGAAAGAGAACGCGTTGTTCTTAATACAAATAATACAAAGCAAATTGTTCCGTTAAGCAGAAAAAGGGTAAATGAAGTTAAGCATAAAATGATGACTTTTCTCAGGAGATAACAGTATGAACCGTATTTATGAATTGTTTGAGTTTTTTGCAACGTTATGTGAATATGTTCTTATATTATGGTTTCTGATATCATTTTTCGGAACGAAACCTTCTAAACTTCCTCCCAATTTAATATTGGGGATAATAGCTTTGCTGATGTCGGTTTTCTGCACAATTTATTACTCTTTGTTTCCCGACGGGAATTTTTTGATAACTGTAATAGACTTAGGAATAATTTTTTTATATTGTCGTATTTTCTTAAACGGCAAACATATAAATCAGCTGCTTTTGATCATGTCAGCTCAAACAATTATTTTATTGATCGCCATGTCCATAAATTCCGTTTCATCATACATAACGGCAGAGAGTTCTTCCGAGCTTATAAGGGACAGAGGCGTCGAACGTATTATCATATTGATTTTCAGCAAGCTGGTTCTGTTTTTGATATATAAGATCATTTTGATCGCGGCGAAAAAGAATAAGCCGGAGTTAAAGCAAGGCGAATGGATAGCGTTCAGCGCAGTATTCGCCTCAACGCTTCTTAGCGGAATCTGTATATACGAAAGCAGATTGGACAGCAGAATTTCAGGCAACATAATGTTTTTTATATTGCCGACATTCGGTCTGATCGTTATAAATATCGTTTCGTTTTATATGCTGTCGAAAATATCAAAAGAGCACAGAGAAAATATGCAGTTATCCATGCTCAATGTTCAAATTAAAGAGCATGAGTCAAGCTTGCAGGAAATCAAAGTTTTGTACAGTGAAATGCGAAAAACAAAGCACGATCTTGAGGGGCAATACGGATGTTTATCGAAATTGCTTTCAAACAAAAAATATGAACAGGCAGAACAATATTTAAAAAGTATACAAATGCCGAATTTTTCAGCCTTGGCATCTGTCAGCACAGATAATGACGTCTTGAATGCAATTTTAGGATATCTGTCAAAGAAGTGCAGCACCGGCGGAATCCATCTCAAATATAACATCTCTTCCGATAATATTGATGATTTTTCACCTGCGGATATAAGCGTCATTATTACAAATCTTGTCAATAACGCATATGAAGCAAGCAGACAAAATAACGTTTCCGAAATTTCGCTTGAGTTGTTTGAACAGCAAAACTATTTTTGCATAATAGTAAAGAATCAATTAAAGGAATCCGTGCTGTTAAAAAATCCCGGTCTTAGAACAACAAAATCCGATAAGTCCTTTCACGGCTTTGGGATAGAAAGCGTGAAAACGTTGGCAAAAAAGTATAACGGAATTACTGATTTTACGGAAGAAAGCCTTTGTTTTCGCTCCGAGGTTTGGCTGAAACGACCAATTAGGAAGGAATAGCTGCCATTTAGGAAAAATATATTGAAAAAACAAGAAAAATCGGCTATTATAGTTGCTGAATCGATAATCTTCAATGATTACAGCTTTGGCAATTATAATAGCCGATTTTATATATTCATTCTAAAACTTATCCTTTTTAAACTGTGGGTATTACGCCAGAGCAAAAAATTGATATAATAATCATTTCAACACAGAATAAAATCGAAATGGTTATTATCCCCGAATTGCTATTAACCAATTAAAATCATTTTTCTAAATACAAAAGGAATCTGAAATTCTGAAAGGCATCAGAAAGTAAGAACCTGTATTAGCAAGATTTAAAATTTTATCTTCAAGGAGCAATATTTGAAACATATTTTTATTTTAGCGTATCAAAGACTAAGCCGAAACCGAAAAAACAGCTTATTTATTTTTTTAATACTTCTTCTGTCCTTTTCCTGCGCGATAGTTTCCGTTTCGGTTATTGGAAGCATAAGCAAAACCAACGCCGAATACTTGCTTGATACATACGGAGAATGGTATCTTGCGCTTCCATACGGTTATGAAAGCGACGCCGAATGGATTTCGCAAAGAGAATGGGCTGACGCAGTAGGCGTTTCCGAAAGCTTCGGAACAATAGGAGCGGCAAATAAAAGCGCCGGTATCGGCACCGCAGACGAAACCCTTAAAGATATAGGCAGAATATATCTGAATGAGGGCGCTTTTCCCGTCTCTGACAGCGAGATCGCAATGGAGGCGGATTTATTAAGCGCTCTCGGATATGACTATACATTAGGACAGGATATTTCCTTTACCGTAATGATTCCGCTTGAAGGTAATTCGATTCCCTTAACGGTCAAAAAAACATACACATTATGCGGCGTTATTCAAGAATACAGCGATTTGTGGTACCTTTCCCACAACGAAAACAGCATACCGCTAAACAGCGCCGTAATAACCGACGGCGCCGCAGCTAAGCTGATAGCGGACGCTAAAAAAATGCTTTTGACAGGATCGGAAATCACCGTCCGCCAATCCATTCCGCAGTATTTTGTTTCCGTTTCCAAGGAAAACAGAAATCTTGCTGAAAATGAATTCAACGCACATTTAAAAGAGCGCATGCACAGCGGAAAAGCGGGTGATATTCAGGTATGTGTAAACAGTGTTGCATATTTAAGCGGATCCGCTGAAACAAATGATTTCTATGTTTGCATGATCGCCGTACTTACCTTTATTTCCGTTATCTGTCTGGAAATAATACGCCTTCCCGCCAATACTCACAGCTTTTCGGTTTTGCGAAGCATAGGTATGTCAAAAAAACAGCTTGCATTGTTACAGATGTCAGAGATATTGATTTTGGGAATACCGGCTATACTTTTAGGCATTCCTCTCGGGGCGGCGCTTACATGGGCCGCGCTTAAGCTTACGATTTTCTCGGGAAGCGTGCCGATACAGGTGTACATTTCATATGAAACGCTGTTTTTCATAATTGCGCTATGGATCGCCGCTATTATACTGTCACGCCTGATAATATTCCTGTTTGCTTTGCGTGTGCCGATGACTGGCAGATTGCAAATGAGTACATCAAAAACAAGATACGCGGGAAAAATAAGAAGCGGATTTATAGTTCTGCTCCTTTGCATTTTTTCGGAAAGCGTTGTTTTTACAGGATTACAGTCCATAGGCACTGAGCTTTATATGGAAAATATTCTGCGGGAGCCTTCCTACAAACTGAACAGCACCCGAACCGATGACCCGTTGCTGCACCCTGACGATATAAACGCCGTAAAAGAAATTCCCGGAATATCGAAGGTATTCGGCTTTTCCGAATTGTACGTAGGTCTGTCATTTGAGGGACAAAGCGAGGAGACAATAAATTCAGCTGTCAAAGAAAGCTTGTATTATACCGATTTTCCTTACGGCATGGTATATTTGTTGGTGGTTAACGAAAACGACTGGACAGACGTATTGAAATTTGAAAATGATAAAACAGCTTTCCACAACGGCGAATTTGTTTTTGTTTCGTTTCCCGACAATAACGAAAAGGGATATCCGCTGCCTAAAGGTAAAGTAAATATCAATATTTATAAATATGTATATCGGAGCGACCTTGAAAACAACAGCGAAAGTGACAAAAGAAAGCTCATCGGAAGCTGTACGGTGAACACACGGAATATTATATTTTCCGAGTATACAAGAACAGCAGATATAGCGGGAATAGATACACCGTATACTGTGATTTGCTCGGAACAGTTTTTTCGCGATCTGCTTGAAACGCTTCCCAAAGGTCAAAACTGGGGGAATTTTGTCACCGGAGGTAAATTCGGCTATACATGGGCATGCGTTATGACGGATTTAAATTCCGGCGAGCTTTCTACCGATATTATAATTGCAAAAACATGTAAAGAACGTGGAATTTGGCTGTTCAACGACAGAGAAAAATATCATGCGTATATTCAGACGTGCCTTCAAACTCTTATCATGCTGTATTTTTCAGGCGCCTGCATCGGCATTATAGCGCTGCTGATACTTTTAAGCAATATCTCTCTTGAAACGGAAAACGAAAAACGCGGCTTTCTTATCAAGCGCTGTATCGGAATGTCCAAGCGTCAAATCAGCCTTAAAATAATCGGTAAAACGCTGATTCGCTGTCTAAGCGCTTTTCTGTTAAGCTGCATTGTATATTTTTCATGGAATATTTATAATATTATGATTTTGCCCTATAAGCCGTCTTTTTCACAAGTCGTTAATGCGGTAATTATTGACCTAACACACTATTTTCGGCAGCACGGCATAGGTAAATATGTGATCATTTTGGGACTTGGGATGATAATGCCGGTTATATTGATTTTACATGCCAAAAAGAATTTAAGAAGGGACGGTGATATAAAATGAGTACGCTTATTTCCGCCCGCAATATTTATAGGGAATACAAAGTATCGGCGGGCAATGTTTCCGCACTGAACGGTATCAGTCTTGATTTTGAGGAAAAAAGGTTTTACGCCATAATTGGCAGAAGCGGCTCTGGGAAATCAACTCTTCTGCACATTTTAGGCGGACTTGACAAGCCAACTGCGGGTGAAATTCTGATAGAGGGTCAGGATATCTGCAAGCTGACAGATGAAAAGCGATCGGTTTTCAGGCGCAGATATATGGGTTTTGTATTTCAGCAGTACAATCTTTTAGACGAGCACAATGTGCGGGATAATATACTTATGCCGCTGAGCCTTGATCACAAAAAGCCTGATGTGATATTTTACAATGAAGTGATAAATACGCTGGGGCTTGAAGGAAAAACCAAAAAATATCCCTGCGAGCTTTCGGGCGGCGAACAGCAAAGAGTTGCTATCGCCAGATCGGTTATTGCCAAGCCCAAGCTTATTATCGCAGATGAACCTACGGGAAATCTCGACAAGAAAACGGGAGAGGAAACAATAGCACTTCTTTTGGAATGCGCGAAAAAATTCGGGCAAACGCTTATTATTGCTACACATGATCAGGAGCTGGCAAAAAAGGCAGATGAAATTGTGCGGATTGAGGACGGTCGGGTGGTCTGAAAGTTATAATTTTAGCTATTGCGGTTAGGTTGAATATTTAAAAATATATTTGTTGAACATTATATAATTATTAAAAATAATATGAATTAAAAAGGAGTACTTTTAATGAAATTAAGAAGAATTTCTACAAGTCTGATTTGTACTGTTATGACGTTTATGATGGCATTTCCGATTTACGCTGAAGAAAATACTGCCGCTCCGTGCGGATTGGTAACACAGTGCCCCAAATGCTTTGGCGTGGTGGATATTCGCAACACCAAAAATTATATTGGAGAAGAACATCCGCTTTGCATACATATTTGGGAACAAGGCGCCTTTCCGGGAGTAGGCGATGGAAGGGATCACTATGAGATATATGAGGTAACACATGAAGAGAATTGCAGAAACTGTTCATACTCTAATACAACCACGCGCGAGGAGAGGGTTCTTATAAGCTGTGATTACGCCCATTATATAAATTAGCAGATAATTTGTATTTTAATTCAACCTATTCGATAGTTAATAAGCAAACCGGTTTCTAACAATAATAGAAACCGGTTTGCTTATATTATATAACTATATGTCGGATAAATATGTTTTTGATACTTTGAGAATTTACGGTCCTAAAATTTTATATCGTATTTCTTGAAAATAAAACAAAAATATGATAAAATATAATATTATATTATAATCAAAAGGAAAAAGCGAATGAAACTAAATATAACAATCTGCGACGACAGCAAAACCGATTCCGAGTTTGTGTCGGGTTTGCTGAAATCGTGGGCAACAGAACGGAATATTTTAATAAATACTGAGGTGTTTCACTCTGCGGAAGCCTTTTTGTTTCACTATGCGGAGGACAAAACCTGCGACATACTGCTCCTTGATATTGAAATGGGCGAAATGGATGGCGTGACTATGGCTCGTAAGCTTCGCAGTGAAAACGATAAGGTGCAGATTGTTTTTATCACAGGTTACTTCGACTATATTGCGGAAGGTTACGAAGTGGCGGCTCTCCACTATCTGATGAAACCCGTAAAGCACGAAAAATTGTTTGCCGTTCTTGACAGGGCTTGTGATAAGCTTATCCAAAACGAAAGGCAGCTTAACATAACGCTCTCCGGAGAAATGGTTTGCTTACCCTTGCGTGAAATCAAATACCTTGATGTACAGGGCAACTATGTTACAATTCACGCCAAAGAAGCCTATACCGTAAAACGCCCGCTTGGCGAGTTTGAATCGCTTTTGGACGAACGCTTTGTCCGCGCGGGACGAGCCATGATTCTCAATCTGCGGTATATCAGTCGGGTGACAAAAACAGAGGTGTCCCTGTCGGACGGCACAAAGCTGCCCTTGCCGAGAGGCGCATATGAACCGCTGAATCGCGCTATTATCGAAAATACATAATACTAATTCCTTTCTGAAATATAGACTGCGTCTATATTTCAGAGCCGACTTTCGTCGGCTGCCAAAATCAAAGATTTTGGCGAAATTAGTATTGAACTTAGTTTTCGGCGGCTATCGCCGCACGCTGCTTCGAAGCGTCTCTAAAATATAGACTTTGTCTATATTTTAGAGCGGAAACAGTATAAGGAGCAGGTTATGTCAATATTATCAAAACACATAGACAAAAAAATTGCCGCCTATCAGCGGGAGCTGATCGATACCCACTATCAGGAAGTGGAAACTATGTATAAACAAATACGCGGCTGGCGCCACGATTACAGAAACCACATTCAGACAATGAAAGTGTTTGCGCAGAACGGCGATATAGAAGCCATAAAAGCCTATCTTGACGAACTGGACACCGACCTTGCCACGGTAGATACGGTTGTAAAAACCGGCAACGCTATGGCGGACGCTATTCTCAACAGTAAAATATCCCTTGCCAAATCCAAGGGAATCACAGTTAAAGCGGACGCGCATATTCCCGTAAAGCTTAAAACAAGCGAGCTTGACCTGTGCGTAATTATAGGCAATCTCTTTGACAACGCTATTGAAGCGAGCCTTCCTTTGCCTGAGCGGGAACGAATGATACGGGTATATATGGATATGAAAAACACCCAGCTGTATATTTCCTTCACTAACTTTACAAATGCGAAG
>CANDLP010000029.1 GCA_947385505.1 uncultured Clostridia bacterium | reverse complement strand
AGGCGGTGGTTATTTAAGTTCAATACAATAACTGAGGGAGCAAAGCTCCCTCACCGTGCCGCTTTTGCGGCATGGCATTTAAAAAACAGTTTATCTGTTTTTTAAATGGTTATTAGTATTATTTTGGACAAGTTTTGCGGCAAATTTTAACCGGTGGAGCCATACTTTTGCATTCTACGAAAAACACGGCGCATTGCGGCAAGCATAAATTATGTACAAGCAAGACGGAGTAAGAACGCGAGCAGTTGTATGACGAAAAGGATAACGCGGCAATGCGCGAAAAATTGCAGATATGTGTTGCGTTATTTTCGCATATTTATAATTGTATTGCTATAATTGGAAAACTTTTACTTTTTTTATAAAAACTCTTTTATTTTTTTATTTTTTATGTTATTATATTATTAGTTATACAAAATTTCACAAATAAATGCCGTTGATATAACAAAACATCCTAAAAAGGAGGACTGACCGAAGCCGTGTCCGATACATATAAAAACGCTCAAAACGGAGATATTGACGCTTTTGCGGAAATATACTCCAAAATGTATACAAAGCTGTATTATCTTGCCTATCACTCGCTGGCTAACCGGGAGGAAGCTGTAAATGCTGTTAAAACCGCGTCCAATAAAGCCTATTCGTTAATACGAGGCTGCGCGGCGGAAGAAGAGTTTAACGGGCTTCTGCTAAAA
Source organism: uncultured Clostridia bacterium (assembly GCA_947385505.1). GTDB lineage: Bacteria > Bacillota > Clostridia > Oscillospirales > Ruminococcaceae > Ruminiclostridium_E. The sequence continues at coordinate 11,477 of CANDLP010000029.1, read as the reverse complement.
AAGCTGTGCGAACAGATTATAAGGCATTACAGAGAGTACAGAAAAGTACAGCCCGAATACGAAAAAAAACCGACTTATATAAAATCTGTAATGCAAAAACTAACGGATGCCGAAAGATTTTCCATTGCGATTTGGGCAATTTTCGGACTTGATCCGAAGGAAATATCAATGTTTTCCGGTCTTTCGGAAACAGTTGTGGCGGCGAAGCTCAGATCCGCTGTACAGAAGCTTGAAGCCCGTCTGTAAATTATGTATGCTTGTGTATAACAGGTATCTTGGAACATGTCCACATAGGATAGGCGCACGTCTTTTCGGCAAAATTTTCCGTACTTTGCGTCAAAAATTTTTGAAATACATTAAGTATTCCTGCAAATTTTTTCCTTGACTGCGAAAAATTTTGTTTGTAAATCCGTACACCTATCCCATGCGGACAAGTTTTTAATTAGGAGAATATATGGATATTAGAAACATTTTAAACGGATATTTTGAAGAAACGCCCGTTCCCGACGAATTAGACCCGCGAAATGTCCGCAAATTCGTAGTGCCGAACCTTGCGGAGAAAAAGGAAACTCAAACCGAGGAAAAACAAGAATCCGAAATTTACACGAAAACTGTTTCCAACGGCGCGTATGCCGGTCCGCAGCCCGCTGAAGCCGTTCCTTACGAAAAAGCCGCTTCTCAAAAAAATGACGAACCATCGCAGGATATCCTCACTCCTTCTGCTTTTATAAAAATAGTGAGATATCACAGGTTAACGGGTAAAGAGTTCCTGAGCCTGCTGGGCAACTCTAAGATCAGCAATAAAGCCTATCAGGAGATAGAAAACAATCCGAATCTTACGGTAAAACGATTGATAGAGCTGCTGGAAGAGTCCCCGCTTACTTCCGCGGATTACGAAAAGCTTATTATTGCGGTACAAAGAATGTCGCAGCTTAAGGCTGAAGCGAAGGCGAGAATAAAAGCCGAACCTAAACGCACGGAAAGAGCTTATGAAAACTCTGATAATAGCGAATCCGCTTTGGAAGCCAAAAAGACAATGCCCCTAAAAACATCGGAGGAAAGCACGATAACCGCTTCATCCCAACGGGCGCAAAAGGGCTATGTTCCGGCAGTCCCCGAACTCCTTACGGAATATAACGAAGATAATGACGATGAGGAAAACGCTGAAGACCCGGACGAAAAAGGGGAAATACCCGATTCGGTAAAGTCAAGGATACAGATAAATTTCGGAGACTTTAACGGCGGAGATGACGAGGATGGGGATTATGATGACGAGGATGAGGATGACAGACAAAGCAAAAGCTCCAACAACGGCAAGATTGCGGCGGCGGCGGTCGGAGCGGTAATTCTGATAGGAATAAGTTTTGGTCTCAGGTATAATCTTACCGGTTCGTGGTTCCCCGCGGAAAATATTGTAATGGAAGAAACCGCGCTTGACGAAACGAAAATTTACGATCTGCTGAGCTCTCTTCCGTCTCCCGCTCCCGCCTTTACGGCTGACAATGCTTATTCTGCCGGGGGAATAAGAGAAGAAAGCGTAATAAAAGATCCTTTCTGCGGCAGCAAGCGGCTGTTGTACACGGAAAACAACCGGCTTTATATTTATGAGCAGATAGGCGGTCAGGTAGTTTGCCTTGAAACAAGAGACTATAAGGAAAATTCCATTCTGGGCATAATCAGTACGGAAGACAAGCTGGCGGCGGTAAGCACGGGTATTTCCGAACCTTATTCCTACTCTTATACCGTAACCGATGAAAATGAAGAGGAGACTGTTATTACAGGCTCCGTTTGCAGAAAAGAAACCTATCTTGAAATCACCGACGCATCTTCGCCTGAAAAAAGCGGCGAAGAAAATAAGCTCGTCCTTTCCGGAACGCTTGCCGCCGCCTATTTGCAAAACGGCCGTCTTATTATAGTCACCTATGAGGAGATGGAAAAGGACAGCACGAGAGAGGACAAGGCTACTTTTATGCCCTATATTTCGATATCGGGGGAAAAAAGCTTTTGCGCTCCGGATAAGGTGTTTATGTCTTCCCCAACCCACAAAAGCTTTGTTACGGTATTTTCCGTTGATCCTGGGGATTTCGGTGCGTTTGATATGGCGGCTTCGGCGGGAGGATCAAAACAGCTTGTATCCAAAAATGAAAACGAATTGTATATAGGACAGGGAAGCAATCTTATTCGATACGATCTTACAGATGGAGTAAATCAAAACGGCTGCTGCGAAATTTCGGGAAAAATAAGCGATTTTTCCGGAATAAACGTTAACGGAGGTGAAATCAGAGTAACCTCTTCAGAAGACGGGGCGGCTGTACTTACGGTATTGGACGGGGAATTCGGAGTTCTTGGTGAAATAAAGAATATCGGCGTAGGTGAAAGCTTAGCCGGAACCTGCTTTTACGGAAAAGAAACTTATATAGTTACCGAAAAAGGCGCCTGTTACGGTATAGATGGCGAAAATAACGTAATGTCCAAAAGCAGCGCCAAAATCACCAACGAAGTTATTTACAAATTCAACGACAGCATAGGCATAAAGGTATCCGCCGCGGACAACGGAAGCAAGAGAACCGGCTTGATTGTTTCCACGGTAAAGCTTGACGGAAATCTTACTCCGATTTATAATCTGGAAATAAGCTCAAAAACAACGGCAGTGAATGCCCTTGACGAATATCTTTCAAGTCCTGCCGAGCATAATATCCGCGCCATAGGCAGCAATGCTGAAAACGGAGCTTTAGTGATACCGGTAGAATACTTTGACGGAGTATCCGAAGTTGAGCTGTTTGTTATCTGTACGGTAAACAGCGACGGAACCATTTCCGTAAACGGAAAAATTATTGAATACGACAGACGGTCCGATCATATTTTTGCTCAGGTAGACGGAGACACTGTCATAGCCGTTACAAAAGGAAAAATAATTACTGCGGGAACGCAGGACGGAAATGTGATGGGGTATTTTATGACAGGTGAATAATACTAATACTATTTTTAAATAAAAGAATGGATAAAATAAGGTTTATTTGAAAATAGCGCTTTGGGTTTAATTCTAAATTGGTATAATAACCATTTCAACACAGGCTAATACTAATCCCTTTTTAAACTGCGGGATTAGTATAAAATCAAAGTTGAAATGATTATACCGACATATAAAACCGCTGTCCGTTTAAAAAGCACTTTTTACGCTTTTTAAACGGACAGCGGTTTTATATAGTATAAATATATATTATATTTCAAATAAACTTCATATAATAACAATTATGTAGACATTATAATTTTCATACGATTTATATATTTAATACTGGGGGCTGGTTGAAAAGTCGCAATTTGCACAATTTTTACTAACTGCTAACTGCTAACTGCGGACGCTTTCGGCAAAATTGTACAAAATTGTTTTGTTTACAGTTACGCCCCAATCCCATTTCTAACTATGGGTATTAACGTTAGTTCAAAATGGGATTGGCATAGTTTTAAATAAATGAAGTATAAAATATAATTTATTTATATTGGTGTTTATGGGGTAACAACTATTTCAACTCTGATTTTATCACGTGTTGAAATGTTGAAATAGTTATTGGTATAAACACAATATTGTCGAAAACGCACTAAATTCTGTCAAAAAAGTATCACAAAATCGTCACAAAGTCAATTGACTTATATAAGCTTGAACGGTATAATTGTTATTATAGGTAGTCAGCGAAACATTTAAGCTGATGCTTTCGCTTTCGCAAATTGCCGCTGCATTTATGCGCGGATCGTTTTCCGAAGGACACTAAAGACTTCGTTTATACGTTTGTATTTCGGGGTATTCAACGGCAGCACGGCGGACGGGCGGATCAATTTCGGGAGCAATACATACGGCGGCTTTCCGCCGAGTTTTGGAGGATTTATATGAACAACGATTACAACAATCAACAGCCCCAGCAGCCCCAGTATCAGCCCCCAATGCCCCCTGTACAGCCCGGAAAGAATTTAGCCATCGCCTCTTTGATAATGGGCATTAGCTCTTTGGTATTCTGGTGGATGTCATATGGCGCCATAATCGGTATCGGATTGGGAATTGCTGCCGCAATATGCGGTACAAAAGCCAAGAAGCAGGGCTTTGTCGGCGGTATTGCCACCGGCGGTGTAATAACGGGAATTATCGGTGCTGTTCTTTGCGCTATCGGTTTTATCGTATGCACTGTTATTATTTGCGCGGCGGTAGGCGTAGCAGGTGCGGCAGACGTTTGGAGCTTGTATTGATTAGAAACCTGAAAATAATATCAATCACCTTCGGAATTTACCGAAGGTGATTTTATGTTAATGTTAAAGAACTTAAGAATTAAAAGCTGTTGACAATATGAAAATTGTGTGATAAAATATACAAAAGCACATAATACTGTTTTATAAAAGCTTTGCCGCAAGGCGAAATGTCTTGGGACTTTCGCTCCCTCGGCTGTCCTTATAAAATAAATAATTGATTTTAACCGTATTTATTCGGAGGATACATATACATATGAACAACGATTACAATAATTTACAGCCCCATCAGACTCCGCGGCAATCCGCCGACGAACCGCAGAACTATCCGGCAAACAGCTGTCAGCAGCCGCCCCAACCCTATCGGCAATATCCTTATAATCAAAATAATCCGAACAATACTTACCGACGGCCCGAATATATGCCACCCTCCCCTTTGCCTCAGCCGGGAAGCGGTTTGGCCACCGCTTCGATGATATGCGGTATTTTTTCTTTAGTATTCTTTTGCACAGGCCCATTTGCCATTGTTGGGGTTATTTTGGGTATAGCAGCCGTAATTACTGCCTCCTGCGCCAAAAAGAAAGGTTTTGTGGGCGGAATGGCAGCAGCCGGTCTTGCAACGGGAATTGTCGGAATAATTCTGTCTGCGCTCGTCTTTATTTCGTGCATAGCATGTATCAGAGCGCTGGGCGGTTCGGCAAAAAGGGTCATTTCGGAGGAGTGTCCGGATGCTGTTGAGGATTGGGACTACGACTGGTACGATTGGAATTATGATTGGGAAAATTATGTTTAATGCTGTTTGGATAAATTAGGGATTATTTGAAAATTCTGTACAGTATGAACAAGCCTCTTTAAAAAGACTGATAAAACAACTTTGTCCGAAGAGTATTCGGGCATTTTGTTTACGCCGGGGGATTTATTATGTTTTCAACATTTACTTTTTTGGGAAAGACGATTTCATTATACGCCGTATGCGCCATTGCGGGCGGAATCTTTATCTCTCTTTTCTGTGCTCTGCAATGCCGTTTTCCGAGAAAAAGGGGCGGAATGGTTCCCGATATGCAGGATATGCTGCTTATGCTGCTTTTTGCCGCCTTCGGATTGTTAATAGGCGCGAAAATAATGTATGCGGTCACCTCGATAGATTTCATATACGACAAAAACCTGAACTTTTTTGCTAATTTATGGGAATGGGTAAAGCTTCTGGCAGGGGGCGGACTGGTGTTTTACGGCGGACTTATCGGTGCCGCCGCCGCGGGATTGATCTATATTTTTCATTATAAGACCCCCGTTTCGGAAGCGGTTGACATTGCCTTTGCCGGAGTGCCTCTGTTTCACGCGTTTGGAAGGATAGGCTGCTTTTTGGGCGGCTGCTGCTACGGTGTGGAATACCACGGAATGTTTGCTGTGACTTTTCCCGAAAAAAACTTAGGGGGAGCGCCCGCAGGCGTGGAGCTCCTGCCGATACAGCTGATTGAAAGCGGATTAAATCTTATTCTGTGGGCAATACTTTTTGCGGTTTACCGAAGAAGCGGCCGCCGATGGCTTACAACGGGGCTTTATCTTTGCTGTTACGGGGTTATGAGGTTTATTCTCGAATATTTCAGAGGGGACCTTATACGGGGTCATTTGGGGGCATTGTCAAGCTCGCAGGCGATAAGTATACTGATTGTTCTCGCGGGAACTTTCCTGTTGATAAAGCCGAAATTCATGGATAAGATCGGTGAAAGACACGACGGGGAATACGCAGCAGCGTTGGAACGGCTTAATCAAAGACGCAGAGAATATAAAGAGTCAATAAAGGCGCGCCGCAATTATCGCAAACAGTATATAAAAGAATACATGAGCTATTTAAAAGCAAAAATGAGGTAAGCTTTAAAGACAGTTTCAAAAGAAAGGCGGTATACAATGAAAATAGTAATAACCGACATAGACACGGTAACTCAAAACGATCTGAGCTTTAAAGGCATAGAAGCGTTCGGAGAAGTAACCCGCTATGGGATTACCGAGGAAAAGGATGTGGAGGAGAGAATAAAGGAAGCGGATATAGTACTTTGCAACAAAACCCCGTTAAACCGCGATAACCTTCAGAACGCGAAAAAGCTTAAATATATCGGTCTTTTTGCCACCGGATTCAACAATATAGACATACCCTATTGTAAAGAAAGAGGAATTGTTGTCTGCAATGCGCCGAATTACTCGACCGAGGCAGTGGCGCAGCTTGTGTTCGCTTTTATATTGGAGCTGTCCAATAAGGTTTACGCGTACAAAAACCTGACAGACAAGGGGGACTGGATAAAAAGCCGCACCTTCAGTCTGTTTCCCATACCTATAATGGAGCTTAAAGGAAAGACGCTGGGAATAATAGGTTTAGGCAGCATAGGGCAAAAAACGGCGGAAATAGGAAACGCCTTCGGAATGAATGTGATCGCCTATAACCGCTCGGAAAAGAGAGTAAAAAACGTCATTTTCACGGACCTTGAAACCGTGCTTAAAGAAAGCGACATATTAAGTCTTCACTGTCCTCTTAACAAAGATTCGGAAAACCTGATAAACAAAAACACAATAGCCATTATGAAAGACGGAGCGATACTTATAAACACCTCAAGAGGTTTGGTTGTAAACGAAAAGGACGCTGCCGAAGCCCTGAGAAACGGAAAATTGGCGGGAATGGGCACCGATGTTTTGCAAAAGGAACCGATGTCGCCCGACTGCCCTCTTTACGGGCTGGAAAATTGTATAATAACGCCTCACATAGCCTGGGCAGCACGCGAAACAAGGGAGCGGCTGCTGAAAATTGTTGAAGATAATTTAAGGGGATTTGCCGAGGGAAATGTCAGGAATAACGTGGCTTTTTAAAATATGAATAATTGACAGCGTTTAGTTCTGTTCCCAACGGAAACAGAAACCGAAAATTCTCATATTCCGTTTTTTTAAAAAACCTATTGCATATTTTCCCAAATTATTGTAAAATAATAATGTTGTTTTCACCAACCGCTTTTTTGACGCGAAAACAAAACCGTAACGGAGGATGTTATATGCACGACAGCTTTAAAGATCTTATGAATATTTCCGCTGAAAGCTCTGACGAATTTTTCAGGAAACTTGTGGAGGAAATGCCGGGCGGCTTTTTCATTTATCGGGCAGACGGAAAAGAGGAAATACTTCATATAAATAAAGCGGCGCTGAAGATATTCGGCTGCGAAAACATCCGTGATTTTGAACGGCTTACAGGCGGCACTTTCCGCGGTATGGTGCATCCCGACGATCTGGAGCGGGTTGAAAACAGTATTTCTTATCAGATAGCCAACAGCGTCAACAATCTGGACTATGTGGAATACCGGATACGTCAGCTGGACGGTTCAACCCGATGGGTAACTGATTACGGAAGATTTGCGCATATTGAAGAAGTGGGCGATATTTACTATGTGTTTATTTCCGACGACACCGAAAGAATGAAAAAGCGGCTGTCCGATCTCGAAAGCATAAACAGCGAGCTGGTAAAGGTGTCTGCCAGGGAGAGACAGTACAGAAAAGCCATATTGTACGACGCAATTTTTTTCTTTGAAATTGACCTTATCTGTGACAGATTTATCACCGCCATAACCCATGTTGAGGATGTGCATTCTTTTGATTTATTCGATTCGGTGAATACGGGAGGAGAAACAAGATTTTCGGATTTTATCGTCTTTTCCGCCAAAGGGCAGAATGACCCCGAAGAATATATACGCTTTTTCGATAAAGACAGACTCATACACTGCTGCAAAGAAGGCACGCTGGAACAAAGCTATGAGTGTCAGGCCTCCGATAACCTGGGAAGACGCAGGCTGCTCCAATATGTGGCGCTTTTGGGTAAAAGCGACGACGGAAATATCTCCGCCCTCATTATGGCAAAGGATATTACAGCACAGGCGGAAAAGCAAAAGCTGCTCCAGATGTCCTTAAGACAGGCGCAGGCGGCCAATATAGCCAAGAGCACTTTTCTCTCCAATATGTCTCACGATATAAAGACCCCCCTGAACGCAATTCTGGGCTTCGCCGACCTTATAAAGCTCCACTTGGGAGACAGCGCCGCGATTGAGGAATATACGGAAAAAATAAAGCTTTCGGGCAATCAGCTGCTCAATATACTAAACGAGGCTTTGGAAGTCACGCGAATGGAGTCGGGAAAGGCTATACTTGCGGAAACCGAGTGTCATCTTGTCGACCTTCTGGCGGAGGTTGAAAAGGCGGTGCTGCCCGAAATGAATTCAAAGTCAATACAGTTTACCGTAGACAAATCGCATATCACTCACTTTTCTGTTTATATTGATGTTTTAAGAACAAAGGAAATGCTTTGCCAGCTTCTCGACAATGCGGTCAAATATAACAATAATTCGGGAAAAGTAACCCTTACGGTAAGAGAGGATGTACATTCGGGCGGCTACGGAAAATACAGCTTTATCGTTGAAGACAACGGATGCGGTATTTCAGACGAGTTTATGGAACGTATATTCGATCCCTTTTCAAGAGAAAACAATACTACAAAAAGCGGCGTCGCGGGGAGCGGCTTGGGGCTTGCCGTGGTTAAAAACCTTGTCGATCTTATGGGCGGAGATATTACGGTGGAAAGCAGGGTAGGAGAAGGCTCAAGATTTTCGGTAACGGTAGTGCTGAAAAAGCTTGAAAAAAATATTCCCGTAAACCCGGCGCCGACGCGTGAAATATCGCTTAATGGAAAAAGACTGCTGCTTGCGGAGGATAATGTAATAAATTGTGAGATTGCCGAGGCTCTGCTTACAGCAGAAGGTTTTATAGTGGAAACCGCAGGAGACGGAGATCAGGCGGTAGAGGCGCTGCAGAAAGCGGGAGCGGGATATTTTGACTTCATACTTATGGATATACAGATGCCGCGCATGAACGGCTATGAAGCGACAATGGCAATCAGGGCGCTCAAAGACAAGGCTTTAGCCGATATTCCGATAATCGCTTTGTCCGCCAATACATATGCGGAGGATCAGAAAATGTCTATACAGTCGGGAATGGACGCCCACGCTTCAAAACCTTTGAATATGATGCAGCTTAAGGAAATAATAAAAACAGTGCTGGAACGCAGAAGCGTTTAGCGCGAAAACGAAACAAGAAGGATCTGATATTTTGAAAATTTTTGACGCTCATTGTCACATTTTTCCCGAAAAAATAGCCGCTAAGGCGTCTGCCAACATCGGCGCCTTTTACGGGCTTCATATGCGCTTTGACGGCTCTGTGAAAACGCTCATGGAATTGTATGAAAATGCGGGAGTAAATAAGTGTCTGGTACAGTCCGTAGCCACCTCTCCCGCACAGGTTAAAAGCATAAACGACTTTATTGCGGAAAGCGTTAAGGAATATCCCGATATGTTCGTGGGCTTTTGTTCTCTTCACCCTATGATGGAAAAAAAGGAGATAGAAAGCGAGATTGACAGAGCCGTAAGCTTAGGGCTTAAAGGGATAAAGCTTCACCCCGATTTTCAGAAATTCAGGATAGACGAGCGAAAGGCTTACGATATTTACGAGCCGGCGGAGGGAAGACTTCCTATACTCTTTCATACCGGTGACAAACGGTATGACTACTCTTCTCCTAAGCACCTTGCAAAGGCGCTTAAGGATTTTCCGAAGCTTATAGCCATCGGGGCGCATTTCGGCGGTTGGAGCGAATGGGACGAAGGGAAGAAATATCTTGCCGACAATCCCAACGTTTATGCGGATACCAGCAGCTCGCTTTACGAGGTTGCCCCCGAAAAAGCGCTTGAATATATAAGGGCGTTTACCGCCGACAGGGTGATGTTCGGCACCGATTACCCTATGTGGGACGTGAGAGACGAGCTGAAAAATATGGAAAAAATTGACCTCACCGATGAGGAAAGAGAAAAAATTATGTATAAAACGGCCTGCGGACTGCTCGGTACTTCAATTGACTGATACTAACAAAAAATCGATATAATCACGGGAGAATTCACCATGAAAAAATATCTGATGAGTCTTTTTTTCTTTTTGTGGGCAGTATATGTTTATTCGGTTCTTACGCCCGCTGTTTTTTCCCAGGAAGCTTTTGCCGAAAGCACTATAATATACATCTTCGACGATACAAACGGGCTTCCCACAGGAGAAGCCAACGCGGTAATCCAGACAAGGGAGGGCTATGTCTGGATAGGAAGCTACGGCGGACTTATCCGTTATGACGGCACAACCTTTTATAATTATTCGGAAAACGGAGTATTTCCTTCCTCAAGCGTAAGGTCGCTGTTTCAGGACAGCAAAGGAAGGCTTTGGATAGGCACCAACGATCAGGGCGTATTTTATTTTGAAAACGGTGAGTTTACAAAAATAGACCATCCCGACAAGACAAAATTTCTCTCCGTGCGCTCGTTGGCGGAGGGAAAAAACGGCGAGATATATGTGGGGGCAACATCGGGACTGGCGGTATTGGAGGAAGACGGAGCCTTGGCGCAGATAGAAGGAGATATCGCCTCAACGGTCTATAATATCGCAAAAGATAAGAACGGAGTTATGTGGGCATGCGTCGACAGCGGCGCGGTGCTAATTAAAGAAAAGGAAATTATCGGAAGCTTTGATTCCCAGCGCCTTAAAGCGTCAATATACTGTCTCGGAGCCGCCGATGACGGAGACATAATTTTAGGTACCGGCGAAAACCGCATTTATCGGGTGTCTTTTAACGATGACAAATACGAAGAGGGTTCATATCGGATTGCCGAATATTTTACCGGTGAGATAATGACGCACAACTGGGTAACGGAGGATTTAAAGGGCAATATCTGGGCAGCGGCTCAGAACGGGCTCGGTTATGTTGATCCCGACGGAATATGGCACGCGGTGAACAGCGAGCACACAGCGGCTTCCCGTTCCGTATGCTTTGACTATGAGGGCAATGTGTGGGCGGCTTCCAGCAGCTACGGCGTTATACATATAGTAGACAGCCTTTTTTCTACCCCGAACCGTACAGCGGGGCTTTCCGACATTTTCATAAACACTGTCGCCATAGACAATGACGGGAATCACTATTTGGGCACGGACAGCGGCATTATTATACTTGACGAAAACTTCAGACCTTCGGAAAAAGAATCATTTAAGGCGCTTACGGAGGAACTTAAAGACGAGCGAGTGCGCAATATAACAAAGGACAGCAACGGACGGATTTGGATAAGCACATATTATCAGCACGGGCTGTTGGCATACGATCCGAAAAGCGGCGAAATTGTTGC